>NZ_CP040813.1:300000-410000 GCF_009498295.1 Oceanihabitans sp. IOP_32
TATCCTTTCTAAAGGTCTCGATAATCTTTCCTTTTTCGGTTAACAGGGTTTTGTTTTCTGTTTTTAAATCTTCTAAATTTTGTTTGCTTTCAGCTTCTGAAACATCAAAAGTCTTCAATGTATTTAAATCTTCCTTTGCCTTTTTATTGGCCGATTTTAATGTTTTTAGTTTGACCTGATTTTCTCTTATTCGATCCTTATTTCGAGTGTATTTTACTTTGTCTTCATGAGATAATAAGGCTTTTTCTACAGCTTGTTTGGTTTCAAAATCACTATTTTTTATCTGTGTATCTAAGGCTGATTTTAGAGTGTGCAATTCATCTAGCAATTCCTTTTGCTCTTTAATGGTATTACGTCTTAAGGTTTCTTTTTCATTAATACTATCCCGCAGTATTTGCAGGTCTTTCTTGCTCAGTTCAACTTTTTTATTGATTTCATATTTCACAACCTCCAAAGCCTTTCTTTTACTTTCTACAGTAATATGCATTGGCAAAATGCGGTGTCGTTGGGTTTTTAATGTTTCAGATTTCGCCGCAGAATCACTTATGTTTTTAAAATCATCTTTTTGAGTTTTATAATGCGCTTCAAGTTGTTTTTTATTGTTAATTAAATTGGTATTAATGACTTTTAGGTCTGAATTTAAAACATCTAAGTTCTTTTGCTTTTTATTAAAATTACCAATAGCCTCCTCAATATTTTGAATAAATATATGGGTTTGTTCTAAGGATGGTAATTGGTAATTAAATTTGGATAATTTTATTTTTAAATCGTGCTCTAAATCGGTACAAATTTGAGTTAAACTGTTAATGGATTCGCGCTTAAGCTTAATTTCAGCTTTAGTATTTTTAATGTTTTCCTCTAGTTTGGCACGAGTTGTTTTAATCATATTAACGGCTTCGTTTTGCGCTTTAATTTGTTCTGATAGTGTATTCTTATCCGTTTGTAATTGTTGTGCCGTTTTTAAAGTTTCGTTTAAGGACTTAATTTGTTCGGTTAGCCCATTTAGTTCAGTTTCTATTTTTGAAACATCAGTTAATTCACAATCAATATTTAACTGATTTGCAGTTAATTTAAGAGCCTTCAATTCTTCTGACATCGTTTGGATGTGTTGCTTTGTCGTCTCAAGGGTTGTGTTAATTTTTACCTGTCTTTTATCTAATTCATTTTTAAAAAAATTAAATTTGTTTAAAATTTCTTTTCGGTTATTAAGCTCTAACTCAGATTTTGAGACCCCTGCAACCTCTAAATGCTTAGTAAAAGGATGATCTTTAGAACCGCACAAACCACAAGGTTCCCCTTTTATTAAATTATGCCGATCGTTTTCGTATTTAGAAATACTTTTTTCTAGATTTAAAATTTTATCGGCATCTGCAACCGATTTTTCTTGTGCCTCTATGTGTTTGTTTATCGTTTGAATTTCTTTTGTAACACTTTCCAAATCTATAGCGTACGTTTTCTGCTGAAGCACTAAACGATCATGTTCCTTTTGAGCTTTTATGGTTTGTTGAGAAAGATTACTAAACTGTTTCCAATGCGATTCTGTTAAGGTCAATTTTTCTTTTTTGGCCAATATATCGGTGATATTGTTTTTGGATAAATGAGCCGCGACTTTAGCGAGTTCCTTTTCTGTTTTTTCAATTTCTGCTGTTTTTTTTATGAGAAGGTCGTCGTTGGTCAATAAATGCGCAGTTGTTTTTTCTAGCTCTTTATTTTTCTCATCAACAAATATTAAATCTTTGTTTAATGCATCCTTATGTCCTTTTAATGTGGTTAAACGGGTTGTCCAGTTTGATATCTCTAAGGCTACATCTTTCAAAAATGAATTCTGATTAATAAATGCCGTTTCACTTTTAATCTTTGATTCCGTTTCAAATAAACGCTTAACTAAATCCTTCTCTTCATTTATTAACCCTTCGATTTGCAAGGCTAAAGCATCTAACTTTTTCTTTAAATTATCGCGGTTTTCGGCTTCGTTTTTTAATGCACCATCTAAGTTGGTAATGACATCAAATTTAGGCAACCACTTAGCAAATTCTTGATCTGCCAACTCCAGCTCAAGCACTTGTTTTTTGGTTATGCGCTCTAAATTTTCAATTTTTGGTTTGAGTTGCGTTAATTCGTTTTCTATGGTTTTTAAAACGTTTCTCTTGGTCTCGAAAGCTTTGTCTATTCTGTTGTAATGCTGAATAGCATCTTTAAAGGGTTCTGCTTTTTCGTTTAAATCCAATAACTCTAATTCTCGTTTATGGCTTTCTATAAAACGCAGGATATTTTGAGCATCTTTATCCAGTTTATCTGCTTCTTCGTTAATTTTATGGAACTTACCATACCAATCTACTATAGTCTGAGCGGATTTCAAGTCCTTTTCAACCTGACTTATCTGAGCATCTAGTATTTTGTCTTTTTGACTGAGTGCAATTTTGCGATCTTCTGTTAAAACATCATCGGCATTAATTTTAGCCTCTAATTGCTCTAATTGCTTTTCTTCGTATGCTTTTCTATCGAGAATAGCTTGTCCAATTTTTTTATAAATGTCTTCGCCTGTAATTTGCTCCAACAAACGCCCCTTTTCTGGGCCTTTGGCGGTTAAAAACGCCGCAAATTCCCCTTGAGCTAGCATTACCGATCTTAAAAACTGCTGATAGTCTAATTGCGTAACGCGCACCATCTCGGTAATTAATTGCCGTTTTTGAGTGGCTAAAATCTCGCCTGATGTTAAATTTTTTAAGCTTACTTCTTCTTTTGGGTTTTTATACCTTTTCCCTGATTTATCGGCAACTCTAATCCCCCAAAAGGCCTCATAAATAACAGTGTCGTTCTCGAAGGTTACGCGGCTAAAAGCATCGTTTGCACCATGACTAACCACATCAAGTAAGCTACCTTTTGTACCACTAAAGCGTGGCACACTATGATATAAGGCTATAGTAATGGCATCTAAAACAGTAGTTTTACCTGCACCAGTAGGCCCTGTTATGGCAAACAAACCCACATCTGCAAAGGCTTCACTTTCAAAATCTATAACAATAGTAGATTCAGATTTTAATGAATTTATATTTTGTAATTCTATTTTTAAAATTTTCATATCATCTACACTTATTGCTTTTTAACAGTTTGCAATATGTCATTAAAAGCATCTAAAACCTCGGGGGCTTCTGCTAAATCAAAATTCATTTCTGCACATTTAAGCTTAAAAACTTCGGTAGGTTTTAATTCTTTAATTGATTTTGTCTCTTCAAGTAATTCTTCAATACCTTTTGTTTTGCGGTGGTTTTTAAGGGTCGTTTTTAATATTTCAAACCCGTATTTTTCGGCCTCTTTTTTTAAATCATCGGTATTAATAGTATGATCTTCGTGCAACACAATTTCCACCCAAGGAGTTAAATTATAAGCGTTAGAGACTATACTTGGAAAAACATCAATACATTCTAAAACTGCACCTTTTAACTTATAAAAAGCCCTAAAACGTGGAACAATCTCATCTTGTATCTTAACGATTTTGTTGTTTTCTATAGTTAAAACAATCACTTTTTTATCATAACCAATTTCACTAAAGCTTAAAATATGTGGCGATCCCGAATATCTAATTTTCTCGTTTCCGCCAATTATTTGAGGTCGGTGCAAATGCCCTAAAGCGATATAATCGAAATATTCTGGGAAATCTTCAGCTCCGATATGCCCTAAAGTTCCTACATAAATATTTTGTTCACTGTCTGAAACAGATCCCCCAATGGCAAATAAATGACCCATGGCAATTACTGGTGCCTGTGCAGTATTTATAGATTTACAATGGGAAGCCACGGCTTGATAATGGTTTATTAATGCTGTTTTGTATCTATCGGTTAAAACTTCAAAAGATTCACCAGCAACGGCACGTCTAATATCACCATCACGCAAATATGGCACGGCTGCAACAATTACTTTTTCGCCGTTTATATCGATTTCAAAAACCTCATCTTTAACCTGCTCTGTGGCTTTGCCAACAACTTTTATGGATAGCGCATTTAAAATATGTTTTGGTGCGTTTAATGTGCCCGGCGAATCGTGGTTGCCACCTGTAATAATAATCGATTTACAAGTTGTTGTATTTAGTTTAACCAAGAAATTGTAGTACATTTCTAAACTTTGATTTGATGGTGAACCCGAATCAAAAACATCTCCAGAGATTAAAAGCACATCAATCTTTTGATCGATGATGTAGTTTTCAATCCAGCTTAAAAACAAGGTTTGTTCCTCTAATTGAGATTGCTCGTGTAGTCTGTGTCCCAAATGCCAATCGGCCGTGTGAAGTATTTTCATGTGTTTTTTTTCATTGTTTTTTTCATCGGTCACCTGCGACATCCATCTAATCATGATCTAGAGCATCAAATTTTAGTTATGGATGTTTCATGTCGTTTTTAACTGTTTTTATTGAAGTAAACCATTTAAAACAAGAACGTATAAATTTTTATAGTTCCCGCTATTTGCAACAAACATAAAGTAAAAAGTATTTAGAAGCAGCCAAGAATTATAGAAGATCGAATAAAATGATTGAGTTTTGAAACATTTAAAAACCAGAAATCAAAAAAAAACCTTTTTAATATTATTTTTTAGGGGTACCGTATGTTATGTTTACCTTTCTTTTACCCCATGTTTTGGCTGCTTTTTCATCGACACCCATGTAAATATCAATGCGTTTTTCCCAGCGTTTATTCATTTTATCTTTAACAAGATATACACCATCGAACCCTTCGATTTTAACAGGTGTATTATGCTTAAACCCCATTTTTAAAAGGTCTCTAGACACTGCTATATACTTTAATCCTGGTCTAATTTTATCGCCAAAAGCAGTTATATTCGGATTAGAATTTGTTTGATGCGCTAAAGAATTATAAGCGGTCGCCGTAACTTGTAGTTTATGCCAGTTGTAAATATCTTTTTCTTTTGTGTCTTCTTTAACCGTTGTCGTTAAGGTTAAAATAAAAACAATACCAAAAATTTTGTGCAACATGATGTAAAAAATTTTAATAAATATACTAATTCTATAATATTTGTGAGTGTGTTTTAATTTTTTTGTATTTTCACTTCTTTCTAACTACCAAACCAAAAATCATGAGAACCACTATTTCCCTTCTTTGTTTAATTCTACTCTTCATGTCTTGCAAAAATAACGCTACTAAAACCGAAGATGACACGGCATTAAAAGATCGTGCCAAAGCCATTCATGAGCGTATTATTACTTTAGATACGCATTGCGATATCAACATTTCAAACTTTACAGACAGCATAAATTACAGTCAGAATTTAGAGTCTCAAGTGAATTTACCAAAAATGCAAGCTGGCGGATTAGATGTCGCTTGGTTTATTGTATATACGGGTCAAGACACCTTATCGGCCGAGGGTTACAAAAAAGCCTACCAAACTGCGATGACCAAATTTAATGCCATTCATAAATTAGTTAACGATATTGCTCCAGACGCTATTGAATTAGCGACCAACTCTGATGATGTGCGTCGCATACACAAATCGGGCAAAAAAGTGGCCATGATTGGTATAGAAAACGGATACCCTGTGGGACTAGACATTAAAAATGTTGAGAAATTCTACAATCTCGGTGCGCGTTATATGTCTTTATCACATAATGGACACAGCCAACTATGCGATAGCAATACAGGTGAAAAAGACAACGTTTGGTTACATAATGGTTTAAGCGAATTGGGTAAAGAAGTAATTGCAGAAATGAACCGTTTAGGCATGATGATAGACATATCTCACCCCTCGAAAGAAGCTATTCGAGATATGGTAGAACTTAGTAAAGCGCCTATTATAGCTTCGCACTCTTCTGCTAGAGCTTTATGCGATCACAGTAGAAATTTAGATGATGAACAGCTGGAATGGATTAAAGGAAATGGCGGAGTTGTGCATGCCGTAGCCTTTAAAAGCTATTTAAACAAAGAAAAACATGAAGCTCGTGAAGCTGCGCTAAATAAAATAAGACATCAGGTTGCAGATTCTCTAGGTTTAAAATGGTATGGCAGATGGGAATTTCGGAATCTAGATAAAGAAACTCAAGACGCTTTAAAAGCCAATCCAGATTGGAATGCCATCCCAGAGATCGTCCATAACAAAGCTTCTAAAATAAAAGATTTCCCTAAGGCTGTAGATGTTGCCGATTTTGTAGATCATATAGATTATTTGGTTGAAAAAATAGGCTTGGAACACGTTGGAATAAGTAGCGATTTTGATGGTGGTGGCGGTATAGAAGGTTGGAGTGATGCTTCTGAAACCTTTAACGTGACTCTAGAATTGGTAAAACGAGGCTACACCGAAGATGATATTGAAAAACTTTGGAGTGGCAATTTATTGCGTGTTTTAGATGAAGTTGAAGCCGTCGCTAAAACCCTAAACTAAGGCTTATTAATAGTCTTTTAGATAACTTGCTTCATTACCTAGTTTTTAGTTTTTAAAAAGAAATAGACCTATTTCTTTTTAAAAACTAAATTGTCGTTGCTTTAATTTTAAGAATTAATCGCTCTTTTTAAAGCCATAAACGAGTTGTTTTATGAAATTTTCAGGCATTTTCGCATCATCTGAATATCCTAATTTAAGGGCGCCGCTTGCCTCAGGAACATAATTGGTTTTAAAAATGTAATCCCATACACTTAAACTAATCCCGAAATTTACACCATAATCTTTACCCTCTGGCAGGCTATAAGCATGGTGATACAAATGCATTACAGGATTATTAAAAACATACTTTAAAGGTCCGTATGTGAGTTTGATATTGGCATGATTTAAATGTCCAATGGTAATCGCCACAAAATGCACAATAAATGCTTGCTCGGGTTCAAAACCACCTAAAAGCATAACCGCAAGGGTTTTTAAAGGCTTGTAGAAAATATTTTCCATCCAATGGTATCGCAAATGCGCTGCAAAACCCATTTCTTTAACCGAGTGGTGCACTTTATGAAATTTCCATAAAAAATATAACGGTGCAATAACACATGGGTAAACCATTGCACAAAATCTTGAACAACAAAGAAAATTAGTAGTTGACTCCACATCGGAAATGCCGTTATATCCATAACCGATAGTGATTTTATAGTGATACCAAAATCTAAAAATACCATTTCTAAAAACTTATAAACACCACTTATTACAATAGAAAAAATGAAGAAATTGAAAAACATATAAAAAGCGTCTAGCCAAAAATCTTTTCTGAAGATGGATTGATTTTTTCGCCAAGGAAAAACAATTTCTAGTCCCCAAACAACCAACGAAATGAGTATTAATCCCCAAAAATAATTAGTGTACCATGGCACATTAAACACTATAGAATCCCAAACCCAATTTAAGGTGTTTACAAATCCTGTTTTAAAAGCTTCGAGGTAATTCATATTAAAATTTTAATTAGGGTTGTTTTTGTCTTATTGAAGGCCGTATAAGAAGTACATCAGATTATCTGTAAATGAATAAAACATGAAAACCATGGGTAATATTTGTTATTTTGACTGCAAGACAACTTGAACAAAATCAATACGCCAAAAGGTCTTTTAAAGCGTCTTCAAATTTACCTTTTGCAAGATATTGTTCTTCCAATTGATTAATAAAAGGAATGGGGGTTTCCATACTCGCTACACGCTTCACTGGTGCATCTAAATACTCAAAACAATGCTCCATAATAAGCGCAGAAATATCGCTAGCAATACCACCAAACAAGGAGTCTTCATGCAATATAATGGCCCTACCCGTCTTTTTAACCGAATTGTAAATCGTTTCGGTATCTAAAGGCTGTAGTGTTCTTAAATCTATTACATCGGCTTGCATCGACGGATGATCATCCAAGGTCTCTAAAGCCCAATGTACAGCCGCACCATAAGCGATAATAGTAACATCGTTACCAGTTTTTAAAACCGATGCTTTTCCAAAAGGCAAGGTATAATAATCTACAGGAACCTCTTGACGAATGCTTCTATACAAGCCTTTATGCTCAAAAAACAACACGGGATTGGGGTCGTTTATTGCGGTTAACAATAAGCCTTTAGCATCGTAAGGAAATGCCGGATACACTACTTTTAAACCCGGTGTTTTTGTAAACCAAGCTTCGTTAGTTTGCGAGTGAAACGGTCCTGCAGCCACACCGCCACCGCAGGGCATTCTTAAAACAACATCGGCATTTTGGTTCCACCTGTAATGTGATTTAGCTAAATAATTTACCACGGGATTAAAACCAGAGGTTACAAAATCTGAAAATTGTAATTCCACAACACTTTTAATTCCGGCGATGGAAAGTCCCATAGCAGCTTCAACAATGGCCGATTCGCATATAGGCGTATTTCGAACTCTATCTTTCCCAAAAGCCTCGACAAAACCATCGGTAATTTTAAAAACACCACCATATTCGGCAATATCTTGACCCATAATCACCAAATCACTATGGCGCTCCATGCTTTGTTTTAAGCCTTCAGAAATGGCATCTACAAAACGGCTTTCTTTAGTTTGAGCATTATTTGGCGTAATGGCTTCATATTCATAATCTCTATACACATCATTTAACTCAGCAGCCACACTTGGAATTATTTTTGGAGCTTTATTTGCAATATCTAAATGGGTGTTAATCTCCTGTAAAATGGTCTCTTTAATCAACACATCTTCGGCTTCATTCAAAACGTCTTTTTCTTTTAAAAAGGCTCTAAAATTAATAACGGGATCTTTTTTGGACCATGCATCTAAAAATTCTTGGGGCACATATTTCGAACCACTGGCCTCTTCATGCCCACGCATTCTAAATGTTTTAAACTCCAATAAAATGGGTCTTGGGGTCTCCCTAATGCTTTCGGCAAGCGCCTTAACTTTGGTGTACACCTCAATAATATTGTTTCCATCTATAATGTGAGATTCCATCCCGTAACCCACAGCTCGATCTGCAATATCTTTACAATGGTATTGCTCGCTAGTTGGGGTAGATAAGCCGTACCCATTATTTTCTACACAAAAAAGCACGGGTAAACCCCAAACAGAAGCCACGTTTAAAGCCTCATGAAAATCGCCTTCACTTGTACCGCCTTCACCAGTAAATACGGCTGTAACTTCATTTTTATGTTTTAAATTACTTGCTAAAGCAATACCATCGGCTACCCCCAACTGCGGACCAAGATGAGAAATCATACCAACAATTTTATAGTCCTGAGTTCCAAAATGAAACGAACGATCGCGCCCTTTTGTAAACCCAGAAGCTTTCCCTTGCCATTGTGCAAACAGCCTAGACAACGGTATGTTTCTAGTGGTGAAAACACCCAAATTTCGGTGCATGGGCAAAATGTATTCGTTGCTATTTAAAGCCATAGTAACCCCTACAGAAATCGCTTCTTGACCAATACCAGAAAACCACTTACTTATCTTACCTTGACGCAGTAAAATAAGCATTTTCTCTTCAATCATTCTTGGTTTAAGCATGTTCTTGTAAAGTTGAACGAGCGCATTGGCATCTAGGTCTTCGGTGTGGTAACTCATATTAAATAAAGCCTCGGTTTTACCCATAAAAAGAAGATTCAAATTTTATCAAATATACTATAAAATGCATTAATCATTATAAAACTTATCTTAATTTACAATCAAAAAAACAGACATACTTTTTGTACATTTGTAAGGCAGTCAATTAAAAATCAATATTATGAATAAGATACCCAGCGTAAATTTAGAAGACTTCATTTCTAACGATCCAGTAAAAAAGCAAAAATTTGTTGAGGCTATTGGAAAAGCTTATGAAGACATTGGTTTTGTTGCACTCAAGGGTCATTTTCTTGATGATAATTTAGTTGATAATTTATACGCTGAAATTAAAAAGTTTTTTAGTTTACCAACCAAAACGAAACAGAAATACGAAATTCCAGGCATTGGTGGCCAGCGCGGTTATGTCTCCTTTGGTAAAGAAAGTGCTAAAGGCAAAAAAGAAGGTGATTTAAAAGAGTTTTGGCATTTTGGCCAATATGTAGAAGACAACTCGAAACATAAAGCCGAATACCCAGAAAACGTTATTGTTGAAGAACTTCCAAACTTTAATACCGTAGGTAAAGAAGCTTATAAAATGCTTGAAAAAACAGCAAAATATGTGTTGCGAGCGCTTGCACTACATTTGGATTTAGAAGAGACTTACTTCGATGACTATATTTACCAAGGCAATTCCATTTTAAGACCCATACACTACCCGCCAATTACCAAAGAACCTAATGAAGCGGTTCGTGCCGCTGCCCACGGCGACATTAATTTAATTACCCTATTAATGGGCGCGCAAGGTCGCGGATTACAAGTGCAAAACAATAAAGGGGAATGGATTGATGCTATAGCAGCACCCGATGAGCTTATGATTAATGTTGGCGATATGCTTTCTAGACACACCAATAATAAATTAAAATCAACCATACACCGGGTTATTAACCCACCAAAAGAGCTTTGGGGAACATCCCGCTATTCTATTCCGTTTTTTATGCACCCCGTAAGTGAAATGAAACTAAACGTTCTAGAAAGTTGTATTGACGACGACAACCCTAAAGCTTTCGACGATATTACAGCTGGCGAATTTTTAAATGAACGTTTAATAGAACTTGGATTGATAAAAAAATAATTAAACACCAAATTAACTGCATTGAAGTAAAACCACCGACCAAACTCTAAATTGAATAAAAAACAATATGGACTTAAAAGATCAATTAAAAAATTTGTTTCCTGAGCATATATCTGAAGAACCCATGAATGATTCTGAGGAAAATAATAATATCTGGTTACAGGACGATCCTATACTTTGCAAATACGAAAAACGAAAAGGTAAACCCATAACTATTTTAGAAGGCTATACTGGTGCTACCGAAGATTTTAAAACATTGGCTAAAGACATAAAAAAAACCTTAAGCGTTGGCGGCAGTTTTAAGGACGATAAAATAATAATTCAAGGTGATTATCGGGACAAAATCATGCAAATACTAAAAGACAAAGGCTTTAATGTAAAACGTGTTGGCGGCTAATTTATGACCGAGTCCATATTACATATTACTAACGGTACCCATCTCACAAATTATTTAACCGAATTAAATATTACTGGAGAAAAACTAACATGGCAAGAAATGTTATGTGAAGGCCCCACACAAACTACCGTTGCGAATGACCCCTTTTTAAAACTTAGAAGCGGCTTTTTAAAATCATTTTATGATATTGATTTAGATGTTTCTGAATTAAAAAAGGAACTTGATAAACTAAATGATTGGGAGTCCTATTCAGAAATTATACTGTGGTTTGAATACGATTTATTTTGCCATATAAACCTACTAGCCGTAATAAGTCTGTTAAAACAAAAAAAAATAAACCTACCCTTATATTTAGTATGTAGTGGTAGAGTAAAAGGTGAGAAAAATTTAAAAGCCCTTTCAGAGCTTTCCCCGAATCAACTCTCAAAACACTACAAGGCTAAGGTCAAACTAAAACCAGAAGATATTGAATTGGCTAAAACACTTTGGAGCATTTATTGCGGTAAAGATCACAATCTATTTATACCTTATATTATACAAAACTCCAGTTTTAAATATTTAAACAATTGTTTAAAAGCCCACTTAGAACGCTTTCCAAATCCGAAGAATGGATTAAATGTGTTAGAACAAAATATTTTGAGTATGGTTAAAGATTACAACATTAAATCGAAACATCATGTTTTGGGTTATGCCCTTAACTACCAAGGATATTACGGGTATGGCGATCTTCAACTTAATAGAATAATCGACAATTTAAGCATCTTTTTTACCATTACAAACAATAGTATAACGCTTAATCGCAAGGGACACGAAGCCCTTTTAGGAACTCATAATTTTTCAGAAGAATTAAACAACAATATGGTTTTTGGCGGTGTTCACAAATCGGAGTTCCAATTTAGTAAAAAGCAGAATAAGCTAGTAAAATCAATTCTAAAATGAGCATTAAAAATTCAGAGTTAATTTTAAATCCAGATGGCAGTATTTATCATCTTAATTTAAAACCCGAAAACATTTCGAATACCATTATTCTTGTTGGCGATCAAGATCGTGTTGAGAAAATCACGAAACATTTTGATACGGTTGATTTTAAAACTCAAAAACGCGAGTTTAAAACACAAACCGGTACGTATAAGGGCAAACGTATAACGGTAATTTCCACAGGTATTGGTCCCGATAATATCGATATTGTTTTAAATGAATTGGACGCCCTTGTAAATATCGATTTAAAGACCAGAAAACCTAAAGACACACTCACTAGTCTTGATATACTAAGAGTAGGCACATCGGGTTCCTTACAAAGCGATATTCCGGTAGATGCTATAGTATTAAGCTCTCATGGTTTAGATATAAATGGTATGCTTCATTCTTATCAAATTCAGCCCATTTCCAACCCAAAAATGGAAGATGCTTTTATAAAACAAACCCAATGGTCGCCTTTAAAAGCGAGACCCATTATAATTGAAAACAGTAAAAAACTAGAAGCACAATTTAAAAGCAAAACCACACATTCTGGCATCACGGCGACTGCTGGCGGATTTTATGCTTCTCAAGGTCGCGTGTTACGCTTACCGCTTCAAGATGACACCTTAAACGGCAAAATGGATGCTTTTAATTTTGAAGGCGTTTGCATTACCAATTTAGAAATGGAAACATCGGCTATTTATGGCTTAGCCAAACTCATGGGACATCATGCCCTTTCTTTAAACGCCATAATTGCCAATAGAGCTAACGGTACTTTTAGCGAAAACCCTAAAAAAGCTGTAGAGAACCTTATTTTGTACACACTAGAAAGACTATCTTAATTTAATTAATAATGACGCAAATAAATATAGGTGGGGTTCCAGAACATTTTAATTTAGCTTGGTATTTAACCTTAAAGGAAGGAAACTATAAAGATAAAAATATAAATATACGATGGCACGATTATTACGGCGGTACAGGTGCGATGAATAAAGCCCTAAGAGAAAAAGAAATTGATATTGCCGTAATTCTTACCGAGGGCATCGTAAAAGACATTATAAACGGCAACCCAAGCAAAATTGTGCAAACTTTTGTGCAATCCCCTTTAATTTGGGGTGTACATGTAGCACATCATTCCACCCATAAAACTATTGAAGATTTAAAAGGCAAAAAAGCAGCCATTAGTCGCTATGGTTCTGGCTCGCATCTAATGGCTTATATAAATGCTCGAAATAACAATTGGGATTTAGATAAGGATTTAAATTTTGAAGTGATTAATACCCTTGATGGCGCCGTAACTGGTTTAACAAACGGCAAGGCAGATTATTTTTTATGGGAAAAATTTACCACAAAACCTTTGGTTGATGATGGCACGTTTAGACACATAGCCAATTGCCCCTCACCTTGGCCGTGTTTTGTAATTGCTGCAAGAGAAGATTTTATTGCATCAAACCAAACAACACTTAAAACCCTATTAAATATCATTAACCATACTACAGCTAATTTTAAAGACATTGAGAATATAGATAAAACCATAGCAAACCGGTATGGCCAAAAACTAGAAGATGTACAAGAATGGTTAAAATTAACCGAATGGTCGCAAGAACTTATTGATGAAAAGACACTCGATGAGGTTCAAAAAGAACTATTTACCTTAAATATTATTCCAGAAATGGTCGATTACGAACAATTAACTCACAAACTATAATCACCTTCAATTTCTTAAACAAATGTTAATACTACAATTAAACCTGTACATATAGCTATTTTTGTACATTCAAAATTATAACGATGAAAAAAATATTTTTACTATGTAGTGTATTAGCTGTTTCTGTAGCTTGTAAAGAAACACCTAAAAATTATGCTACGATATCAGGAACCATTACCAACAAAAACAGCGATTCTTTAGTGATACTAGCTAGAGATTACTCTAAAACTATTAAAGTTGAAGACAATGGCACTTTTAAAGATACTTTAAAGATAGAAACTGGAATTTATTCGCTTTACGATGGTAGCGAATCTACGCCTGTATTTTTAAAAAACGGATTCGACCTTAATGTGACCCTAGATACTAAAGCCTTCGACGAATCTGTAAAATATACTGGAACGGGATCTGAACACAATGCTTTTTTAGCTGAAAAATCCTTACTTGTTGAGAAATTACTTAATATAGATGAATTATCGAAATTAAACAGTACGGGGTTAGAGACTGAAATTGAAAATATAAAAAATGAATTAATTACCTTTCACGATTCTAATTCACATATTGATACTTTCTTAATAAATCAGGGTAAAAAAGAGATTGAACCTATGTTAAAATTTTATAAACAATACATAGGAGAATCTATTGCTTTAAAAGAAGAACTTCCTAAGGGATCGCCCTCTCCTACTTTTGAAAATTACGAAAACATCAATGGTTCAACAACTTCACTTTCAGATTTAAAAGGAAAATTCACCTATGTAGATATTTGGGCTACTTGGTGCGGCCCATGTAAAGCTGAAATCCCTGCTTTAAAAGCCCTAGAAAAAGAGTACCACGGGAAAAACATACAATTTTTAAGCATATCTATTGATGATGATAGAAGCCATGGGGGCTCTTGGGATAAAGCAAGAGAGAATTGGAAAGCTATGGTTAATGATAAAGAACTTGGTGGTATTCAGTTATTTGCGCCCAAAGGATGGCAGTCGCAATTTATTCAAGATTATAAAATAAAAGGTATTCCAAGGTTTTTATTGATTGATCCAGAAGGAAATATAGTATCACCCGATGCACCAAGACCTTCAAACAAATCTATTAAAGAATTGTTTACTGAATTAAATATTTAAGTTGAAAATGACATAAAAAAAACCGCAATTTGCGGTTTTTTTTATGTCATTTTCTATTTCTTTATAGCTCTAGTTTGTTTTTTATTGATGTTCTGAAACATGTTTTGCTTGTTTAAATAAATCTTTGAAAGCCGCACCCAAGTAATCTACAACATGATTCGCCATTAAACTTTCATATCCTAAATATTGAACTGCCAAATCTGCCGATCGGCCGTGTAAATAGACCCCAAACAAGGCGGCTGTTAACGGCTTATAACCTTGAGAAATTAATCCGGTAATAATTCCGGTAAGCACATCTCCAGTGCCTGCAGTAGCCAAACCAGGATTTCCTGTATTATTAACATATAAATCTTCTCGAGAAACAGTAATAGTATGCGCTCCTTTTATCACCACAATAACCTCGTATTTTATACTAAAATCTTGTACCTTTTTGAGTTTATCAAAATCGTCTCTCCATTTTCCTATTAAACGTTCTAGCTCTTTAGGATGGGGAGTTAAAATAGTCGATTTTGGTACTAATTTTAATAGTGTTTTGTTTTGAGCTAGTATATTAACACCATCGGCATCAATAACCAAAGGGGTCTTATTGGTTTTTAAAAACGCTTCAAAGGCTTGGACAGTTTGTTTAGCAGTACCAATACCAACGCCAAAACCAATCACGGTAGGTTCAATTTCCAATTTGATTTCAGAAATTAAAGTCTCGTATTCATCAGTAATAACCATAGCCTCTGGAAAGGAAGATTGCAAAGCTGTATAACCGCATTTTGGAATATAGGCACTTACCAAACCTGCTCCAGCCGATAGAGCTGCTCTACTCGCTAAAGTTACCGCCCCAATTTTACCGTAACTACCACCAATTATTAATGTGTGTCCGAATGTTCCCTTATGCGAAAATTTTTCTCTAGGCCTATACATGAGGGTTGCTTCTGGCTTTCCTATTAAGTTCACATTTGTAAATGTCTCCTTTAAAAATCGGTCGTCTAAACCAATATTTAACACTTCCCATTGTTTGGTAAATTTTGCTGTTTGTGGTAAGAAAAATACTAGTTTTGGTGACACAAAACTCAAGGTATAATCGGCCCAAACTACGGCATCTTCATCTTCAGCAATGCTATCGGTACTCAAGCCTGATGGAATATCTATCGATAAAGTAAAAGCTTCAGAATTTCTAAAATGTATGAATAAAGCGCGAACCCAATCGGCTGCGGGCCTGTTAAATCCAATTCCAAAAACAGCATCAATTATAATATCATCTCGATGTATTTCGGGAAATTCTTCCCTGTAATTTAAGAGTGTTGGCCATTTTTTAGTAACATTTTTTATGTGATCATAATTTATTAAAAAATCTTTAGAACGTTTATCACTATAATTAACGATATACATTTTAACTTGGTAGTCATGCCTCATTAAATGCCGAGCAATTACTAAACCATCTCCCCCATTATTACCAATACCACAAAATACATGAATAGTAGCTTGAGCATTTTTTAAGTGTGCGTGGAGCCAATTAAAAACTTGAGTACCTGCGCGCTCCATTAGGTCTGTTGAGGACATGTTTTGGCGCTCTATCGTTAACTTATCGCCTTCATAAATTTGTGCTTTAGAATATATTTTCATTTTGAGCTTTTGTTTATTTACAACCGCCAGATTAGCAAGAAAACAATTTTGTGTTTTTGGGGCTAAAAGCTATTCGATAATTATTATAAATTCTTTAATACTTATCTATTATTTCTGTCCAATCGGGCGTGTTTTTAATAATAATGAAAAAAAACTAGATTTATTTTTTAATCAAGCTAAAAATAATACTTTTGATTTGCACTAAAAACTAATACAATGATTCTTTTAAGCCAAAACATTACAAATAGTATCGCTTTACTTAAAAAAGAAACAACGGGTTTGAGTCATTTTCTTTTTATTACCCCATGGGGTTTTAATTCTAAATGCACCTAATGATATTAGTAAGCTTCATTCTCTTCAATAATCTAAAAATCAATAAGTCATAATTTATGAAGGTTTTAAAATTTGGTGGCACCTCTTTAGGTTCCGCAGAAAATATAAATAGAGTTATAAATATTTTAACCGACTATTCTCAAAAAAAATCGGTTATCTGTGTTGTATCGGCTGTTGGGGGTATAACCGATAAACTCTTATTAGCTGGTAAACAAGCTCAAAATAAAGACCAAGACTTTTTAAATACCTTTAGCAGTATCGAGGCGCTTCATTATAAGATTATAAAAGCGTTAAATCCTGATAAGAACCATACTATTTTGGGTTATGCCGAAGACAAATTAAACCAACTTAAAAGTTTATTGGAAGGCATTTATTTAATTAATGAATTGTCTCCCAAAACATCAGACAAACTGGTAAGTTTTGGAGAAGCCTTGTCTTCGTTCATCTTGGCAGAAACCATGAAACACAGAGGTCTAGATACTGCACATAAAAACTCTCAAGAGCTCATAATTACCAATTCAGATTTCACAAAAGCGGAGGTTAATTTTAGTATTACCAATGCCAATATTCAAACGTACTTTAATAGCGTAAATCAAAAAATCACCATTCTACCGGGGTTTGTTGCCAAGTCTAACTTAGATGAGCAAACAACACTTGGTCGAGGGGGGTCCGATTTTACGGCGGCCATTATTGCAGCAGCTTTAAAAGTAGAGCAATTAGAAATTTGGACCGATGTGAGTGGCATGTATACAGCTAACCCTAAGCTAGTGAAACAAGCCTATCCTATAGAAAAAATATCGTACAAAGAAGCGATGGAATTATCGCATTTTGGTGCCAAAGTTTTGTATCCGCCAACGGTTCAACCTGTTTTAGATTTAAACATTCCAATTCAGATAAAAAACACATTAAAACCAGAAGCACCGGGTACTGTAATTTCTAATGATAACCTTAGCGAAACCGCTCCTGTAAAAGGTATTAGCAATATAAATAATGTGGCTTTATTAACGTTACAAGGTGGTGGAATGATTGGAATTCCTGGGTTTTCTAAACGTTTGTTTGAAACCTTAGCTCAAGAAAAAATTAATATTATTTTAATTACTCAAGCCTCTTCAGAGCACTCTATTTGCTTAGGAATTGATGAAAACGATAGCGAAGCTGCCAAAACAGTAATAGATAGAACTTTTGAAAATGAAATCGCTTTGCGTAAAATAGACCCCATTATTGTAGAAAAAGGCTTATCTATAATTGCCTTAGTGGGTGATAATATGAAAAACCATCAAGGTGTGAGTGGTAAAATGTTTAGTACCTTAGGTAAAAACAATATTAATATTAGAGCGATAGCTCAAGGCGCCTCAGAAAAAAACATATCTGCAGTAATTTTAGAAAAAGATGTAAAAAAAGCACTTAATACCATGCATGAGCAATTTTTTGAAACACAAACCAAGCAACTTAATGTATTTATAACTGGTGTTGGTAATGTTGGAGAGCGTTTAGTTGAACAAATAAAGCAACAAAAAAAATACCTCAAGGAAAATTTAAAAATCAATTTAAGAGTGATTGGTTTATCAAATTCCAGAACGATGATTTTCGATGAAGAAGGTATTGATTTAAAACTGTGGAAAGACAAATTAAAAACAGGCCAACCCGCAACCATCGAGCAATTTTTCGAAAAAACTAAAGCTTTTAACTTGCGCAATAGCATTTTTGTAGATATTACAGCCAACAGTGAAATTGCCAATTTATACGCTCACTATTTACGAGAGAGCATTGCTGTTGTAGCTTGCAATAAAATTGCCTGTTCTAGCGATTATGAAAACTACAGCTTATTAAAACGTCTATCGCTAAAATACAATGCCCCTTTTTTATTTGAGACCAATGTGGGTGCAGGTTTACCAATAATCGACACCTTAAACAACCTCATAACTTCGGGAGATAAAATAACGTCAATAAAAGCGGTGTTATCTGGGAGTTTAAATTATGTGTTTAACAACTTTAATGCTTCAACTAAATTTCATGATGTGGTAAAACAAGCTGCGGCCGAAGGTTATACAGAACCAGATCCCAGAATAGACCTAAGCGGTGTAGATGTAGCCAGAAAAATCTTAATTTTAGCTAGAGAAAGCGGCATAGAAATGAATTTAGAGGATATTGTTAACACCCCATTTCTTTCAGAATCTGGTTTAAAGAGTGATACTGTCGACGATTTTTATAAAACTTTAATTGACGACGAAGCACATTATCAAAACTTATTCGCTTCCGCGGAAGCAAAAAAATGTCAGCTAAAATATGTAGCGCAATTAAATGACGGAAAAGCAAGCGTTGGTTTACAAGAAATTCCAGAAGGACATCCGTTTTACAACTTAGAAGGCAAAGACAATATTGTGATGTTTTATACCCAGCGTTACCCAGAGCAACCGATGATCATTAAAGGTGCTGGAGCAGGTGCCGATGTAACGGCCTCTGGTATATTCTCTGATATCATTAAAATTGGAAACTTATAAGCAAGCACGAGAGTATTACAAAGGGTTTACAACTCTAAAACACTATTTTTTCGACTAAACTTTAATTGTAAATAGGAGTGTTTTAAATCTTTTACAACCACTAAATGGTATCTTAATGACTAACGAACTAAAAATATTTTCGCCAGCAACCGTTGCCAATGTGTCTTGCGGTTTTGATGTTCTAGGCTTTTGCTTAGACAGCATTGGAGATAACATGGTGATAAGAAAAACCAACAAAAAAGGCGTTTTTGTAACTAAAGTCGAAGGTTTCGATTTGCCTCTAGAAACAGAACTAAACGTAGCCGGTGTGTCTGCTTTGGCCATGTACAACGCTTTAAAACCAGATTGTGGTTTTGAAATTGAAATTTATAAAAACATAAAACCAGGCAGCGGTATTGGCAGTAGTGCAGCCAGCGCAGTTGGCAGTGTGTTTGCCATGAATGAGCTTTTGGGCAGGCCTTACAACAAAACAGAACTTACCGCATTTGCCATTAAAGGTGAAGCTATAGCTAGTAAATGTGAGCACGCCGATAATTTAGCACCAGCCCTTTTTGGAGGATTTACACTAGTAAAAAGCATGTCGCCACTCGAGATTTTACAGATTCCAACACCAAATAATTTGTACGCCACGATTATTCACCCACAGATAGAAATTAAAACATCCGAATCTAGGGCAATTCTTCCTAAGCAAGTGCCACTTGAAGATGCGATAACACAATGGAGCAATGTAGGGAGTTTAATTCATGGCTTACACACCAACGACTATCAATTAATTAAGAGATCTTTACACGATGTTATTATAGAGCCGCACCGAAGTAAACTGATTCCGCATTTTAACGATGTAAAAAAAGCCGCTTTAAATCATGGGGCTTTAGGTTGCGGGATTTCTGGTTCTGGCCCTTCCATTTTTGCTTTATCGGAAGGTCTGGAACATGCTGAACATGTAGAAAATGCTATTAAAACCGTTTATTCAAAAACAAATATAGCTTTTGAAACTTATGTGTCGAAGATAAATACAGAGGGAGTGAAAATTTTAGAATGACGGATGATAAAATTAAAATGAGGTAAGTCTATATAAAAACAAACACATGTTAATTTGAAAAGTTTATGAATTGGGAAGTAGGCATGGATTTTTAAAAATTATAGAAACATAAAGCACGAATGGCTTTCAGGAAAATAACAAAACATAAAACGCAGTATTACAATGCACTAAACTACTGTTAAACCACCGTCTTCCGTCTTCGGGCTTCGGTCAATTATTAAAACATATGAATTACTACAGTTTAAATAAAAAAGCGCCAAACACATCATTTAAAGAGGCTGTTATAAAAGGCTTGGCACCAGATAAAGGCTTATACTTTCCAGAAGAAATTAAACCGTTACCACCATCTTTTTTTGATAATATTAGTACTTTATCTCATACTGAAATTGCTTTTGAAGCCATTAAGCAATTTGTTTCTCCAGACATCCCTGAAGCCACTTTAAAATCCATTGTAGAGGACACCTTAAATTTCGATTTTCCTGTGGTTCCGCTTAGCGACAATATTTCTACTTTAGAGTTATTTCACGGTCCTACCATGGCCTTTAAAGATGTTGGTGCCCGTTTTATGGCACGCTGTCTAGGTTATTTTAATAGAAACAACAGTAAAGAAGTTACGGTATTGGTCGCCACTTCTGGCGATACCGGTGGCGCAGTTGCTCATGGTTTTTTGGGTGTAAAAGGCGTAAAAGTTGTAATTCTCTACCCTAGCGGAAAAGTGAGCGACATTCAAGAAAAACAACTTACCACATTAGGCGAAAATATTACAGCTTTAGAAGTAGATGGTACTTTCGATGATTGTCAAGCGATGGTAAAAACCGCTTTCTTAGACGAAAACCTAACGAGCAAGATGCAATTAACATCGGCTAATTCTATTAACGTCGCACGATGGTTACCACAGCTTTTTTATTTTATGTTTGCCTATAAACAACTACACAAAACACAAAATGATATCGTGTTTTCGGTACCAAGTGGAAATTTTGGTAATGTTTGTGCGGGTATGATGGCGCAACAATTAGGTATGCCAATAAAACATTTTATAGCCGCCAATAACGAAAATAACGTAGTAACCAGATACCTAGAAACACGAGATTACAAGGCCAAACCATCGGTACAAACCATTAGTAACGCCATGGATGTAGGCGATCCTAGTAATTTTATTCGTATTCAGGAAATTTATAAAAATAAGTTTGAAACCCTAAAAGACAACTTATCATCGTATAGCTTTTCTGATGAAGAAACCAAACAAGCCCTATTAGAGATCTACAACAATTTTAATTACGTTGCCGATCCCCATGGTGCTGTAGGTTATTTAGCCTGTAAAGCCTATTTAAAAGAAAACCCTAATGCCCATTGTGTGTTCTTAGAGACCGCACATCCTACTAAATTCTTGGATGTTGTAGAAGAAGTAATACAAGAAAAACAAGCATTACCTCCGCAAATTGAAGCGGTTATGGACAAAGAAAAAGTAGCGTTTAAAATTTCTGATTATGAAGATTTGAAAGGGTTTTTATTGGGGTAGTTGTTTTAAGTTTACGAGATATTTACAACCTATCGAAGTGCTGCTAATTTCCCGTGGTATAATTTTTATAAATATTTGGCTATTCCTGCAACTTTAAAAATTCTAAAACCTTAAAGCCGTATCTTTGTAAAATATGTCTCAAACGGTAATTATTTCGTTTTTTAATTATAAAGGCTTCAAAAATAAATGGAATGCCTTTACCCGCATGGGAATACCACCATTGCTGAATAAAACTGTTGAAGGCTTAACCTTTTGGAAAGCTTTAGGAAGTGGTAGTGGTAATGGTTTTTCGATTTGGCCAGATTGGGCCACCTTTGGTTTATTAACTGTTTTTAAATCAGAAGCACACGCTAACGCTTTTCTAGAATCGAATATTATAAACGCCTACACCAAAACCTCAGCATCTTACAGTCACGTGCTCATGAAAGCCATAAAAGCGCAGGGAGAATGGAGCAAACAGCAACCTTTTGTACCTTCGGTAACTTACGATGCTTCTAGGCCTTTAGCGGTTATTACGCGAGCAACCATTAAACCAAAGCTGGCCTATAAATTTTGGAAAAATGTGCCATCAGTTTCGCAATCTATGGATAATTATGGCGGTTTAATTTATTCTAAGGGTATTGGAGAATGGCCTATTTTTATGCAAGCTACCTTTTCTTTATGGGAAACTGGTGATGACATGATGGCTTACGCATACAAAAATAAAAAACACGCCAACATGATAAGAAAAACCAGAGCATTAGATTGGTATTCTGAAGAGTTATTTTCGCGTTTTCACCCCTTCGAAATTAGAGGGAATTTGATTGACTACAAACTTTAATCATTACGCTAAAAGCTCTGCGTACAAATCGAAATCTTCGGCTTCAATAATTTTTACTCGGGCAAACTCACCCGTTTTTAAATAGCCTTTTGAAGCATCAATACGCACTTCATTATCGACATCTGGCGAATCAAATTCGGTGCGACCTACAAAATAATTACCCTCTTTCCTATCGATAACCACTTGAAGCTCCTGCCCTATCTTTTGCTGATTCAATTCCCAAGAGATTTGCGATTGAATTTCCATAATTTGATTGGCGCGGTCAATTTTCACATCTTCGGGAACATCGTCTTCGAGGTTATAAGCATGCGTATTTTCTTCGTGAGAATAGGTAAAACATCCTAAACGCTCAAAACGCATGGCTTTTACCCAGTTTTTTAAGGTTTCGAAATCGGCTTCGGTTTCTCCCGGATAACCAACAATTAGTGTTGTTCTAATAGTCATATCAGGCACAGCGGCTCTAAATTCTTTAAGTAATTTGGTAGTTTTCTCTTGGGTTGTGCCGCGACGCATACTCTTTAAAATCGAATCTGAAATGTGCTGCAACGGAATATCCAAATAGTTGCAAATTTTAGGTTCGCGTTTCATGATATCCAACACATCCATAGGGAATCCTGTTGGAAAAGCGTAATGCAATCGAATCCACTCAATACCTTCTACCTTTACTAAGGCTTCAAGTAACTCTGCTAAATTTCGTTTTTTGTATAAATCTAAACCGTAATAGGTTAAATCTTGTGCAATTAAAATAAGTTCTTTAACACCCTTTGCTGCTAATTTTTCAGCTTCAATAACAAGCTCTTCAATAGGTGTACTTTTATGTTTTCCGCGCATTAACGGAATAGCACAAAAACTGCAAGGCCTGTCGCAACCTTCAGCAATTTTTAAATACGCATAATTTTTAGGGGTTGTGGTTAAACGTTCGCCTATAAGTTCGTGTTTGTAATCTGCCCCTAAAGCTTTTAATAAACCTGGCAATTCTGTCGTACCAAAATACTCATCAACATTAGGGATTTCTTTAAGCAGATCTGGCTTATAGCGTTCACTTAAACAACCAGTCACAAAAACTTTATCGACATCCCCATCTTCTTTTTTCTGAACGTATTCTAAAATCGTATTAACACTTTCCTCCTTAGCATTATTAATAAAACCACAGGTGTTAATCACTACAATATTACCCTCTTCTTCATGTACAACTTCTTTATTATTGGCTTTAAGTTGTCCCATTAACACCTCGCTGTCGTAAACATTTTTACTACAACCTAGGGTTACTACATTTATTTTGTTCTTTTTAAGAGTCTTTGTGCGCATAGCTTCTTTAAATCAGGGCGCAAAGATAGGCATTTCATGGTTATGTAGACCCATAAATATGTATTTACAACTACGATTTCTCAAACCTTTATCTAGTAATTTATTAAATATCTGAGATAAAATGGTTTTTACCAGGATATCCTTTACATTTCAACCTTTATAAATTGAAATACTTCTTTAACTTATACGAGATTGGATAAACGAATCAACTTCTATCAGATTGATTTCCCCTTTTTAATTTTTTTGTATCATATTTTTCAAATCCTGGGTAAATATCTAGAAATTGAATAGTTTCTCCTTTATCATTCTGTCCCTTCAGATCGTATCTAAAAACCACCTTAGTTCCTAAGGGTGCATAATAATACACAATCCAAGCATGAGATTCCCTTAGGCCTATACACCCGTTGGAAGAAGCTTTCCCTAAAGTGGCTAAATTTGTTGTAGGGTGAATAAGCTGCCCATGACTTACGCCATTTACCGCAGGTTCTAACCAGGGGATTGCAGGTAATTGTGTGCGTTTACCATCATCCCTTCTTGTACTGGTATACGGTCGATTATTTTCAGGATTTATAAAATCAGGATACTTATTTACCCTAATAATCTCGCCAATTCCAGGTCGTGTTCGCATGTCGACATCTCGATTCGCCATCGCCATATAACGGCTACCATTCTTTCCTACACGTACAGGAAAACTGTACAACTCATTTTTGTTTTGAAAAATTCTCAACCTAAATTCTGGAATATTTAAATCTATATATGTACTGTCTAATTGAGCTTGTAATTGTTCTGTTTTAAAAGCGTCTGGGATGACTAAAACCTGATCTTTTTTTAAAACCATTAGCGATTTAGAGTCTTCGTTAAAAACACCTTTATCCATAAGATAATAATAATCGGTATTCACCAAGGTATCTAAAATCCATTTATTATGATGTACGATAAGATATTCGTCGATAACATAGTTTTGTTTTTCATTTAGCGTCGCCACTAGGCTATCCATCCATTTAAAATAAGAGCGGATGGGAACGTCTTTTGTTATAATAATTTCTTTAGACTTGGGCGGTTTTGTGGGGCTTAGACTATCAATCTTAAACACGGCATCTTGAGTATCGGATGGTGTTTTACCAGTGTTAATTCTGGTTGTGTTTCCACATCCTAAACATACAAAACAGATTATAACAAGTAAAATGTATCTCATGTGTTTATATTTATTGTTTTTTGATCGGTTACATGTAACATCCATGTAATCATTTTCTTGGGTATCAAGTTTTAGTTATGGATGTTTCATAGCTTCGAACTTTATAACTCTTATATTTTGAGTGGCTTAAATTAAAACAAACTACGCTTAATTGTTAACCGTATTAAAAGTCTTTTGGAATAATGTGTTCTTTTTCTAACGACTTCATAATTGCTTTTACATAATTAGAAACTGCAGAATTAATTTGTCTAGGATCTACCAAATTATAGGAAGCCACCCATACTAAGGATTTTTTTTTATTTGCTTTCAAATTATACAAAGAAGACTCTATGTGGTAAATTTTATATTTATCGTAGTAGCCTTCAACAAGGTAAACATCTTGATGTAGAAAATAGTAACGTCCAAAACCACGCCAATAATAGTCCGTCATATATCTGTCACCATGATATGATTCTTTCTCATCGACGCCCTTTACAACAGATATCAATATGGCATCAAAACCGTCATTAATAAGTTTGTCCATTTCATCTTGAATATCTTCTTCCGATTGTTTTATACTTGTAAATGTTGATTCAAAGACGTTATAGCTTTCAACAGCTTCAATACCTCTTGAATTAAGTTGTGTTTTTAATTGTTCTTCAAATATTTTTCTTGCGGTTAGGTTATCGGTTAATCCTACAACTAAAACTTTTTTAGGATGCGACATATCAATCTCTTTATTAACCCAAGTGTCTGTCATTCTCGCAGAAGAACAACTCACTAAAACAAAAACTGCCATTAAATAAATTACTGTTTTCATAATTTTTAATAATTTGTACATATTGGTTTTTAACTTTTAAAACTGTTTGTCACATCTTTATCAAAAAATCTGGACAATACATAGGCATGATAAAAAACACAAACACCAAAAACATGAGAGCCCAAAGAATCCATATAAAAAGCGGAAACATAATTAACTCTCCTTTTGTAGCTGGCGGCCTAACGGAGTGCGCAATAAGTCCTTGAACACCAAAGCTAAACACCAAAAATGTAAGCGTGGCCACACCAATTAAAAAACTTTTAGAGAGGGAATCTTTTATTACAAAAAGGAAAACCCAAATTATAAAGGCTATTGCAATTACTATTTTAAATACGCGTCTTGACATGTTTCAAATTATTTAAGTGTTTTTCATTACACATGGAATATTCCATAATTATCGGCATTAAAACTCAGTAAAGGTATTTTACCATAAGTTTCCATGCGTTTTACCAAATCACGATGAAACACTTTCGAAGTGATTCCACTGCGCTTCCGATGCAGCATAGCCATGAGGTCTGCATTAGCATTTCGGTAGTAAATTTTTAGAGCATTAAAAGTATCGTCGGAATATAAAACATCTAATTCCAGATTAGGATAGTTAATATATTTATGGAACGTATCTTGCAAATCTTTCAATTGCTTTTCCCTTACAGCTCCTTCTAAAGGCAATACATGCACAATCTTAATTTTAGCATTAAAAGGTTCCGCAATTTTTGTTAACCGATTAATAGCACCTAAATCTTTATCCTCAAAATCGGTAGCATAAACCATAGTATCGATGTCTTTCTTTACAGATTCACCAGGAACTGATAATACAGGACATGGTGCATTCTCAATAAGGTGTTTGGTGGTGCTGCCCATGATTAATTCGCGTATTTTACTCGCCCCTTTCATGCCTACTACAATTAATGAAGCATCGACCGCAGAGGCTTTTTCAATAATACCATGAAGAACAGATTTGTTTTGAATCGCTGTTATTTCAATATTTTGAATAACGGCATCATTTTTTAAAATACGTGTACAAAAGGTTTGAAGTTTTAATCGGTGTTCTCTTAAAGCATCACCCTCAAGATCTGGGAAAGCTGGCTCGGGTTTTATCCCCTTACCATCTAACAATGTCGGGTATTCGAACACGTGAATTACCATTAATTTAGCACCAGTTTTCACACTCATATTAAAAGCGTATTTTAATGCTAATTCGGAGTTTTTAGAATAATCGGTGGCATACAAGATCGTTTTCATTACAAGTCTATTACATCAATATAACATCAAATTTAAGCTCCTTATTCCACCCTGCAAATGATTAAAATCATTTACTATAAGTATTTTACTCGCTAAATTTGTGTGATAACAATTAAATCTTGAAGAGAATCACCTAAATTTTCTAATCTAAATGCATTGAAATGAGACTATCTTTTGAAAGAAAAACAACAATAGGCTACATTATAAATATGGTTGTAGTTTTAGCACTCGGACTAATATACTGGATACAAATACCTTTTTCTACCAATAGATTATGGCATTGGATATCGTTAATATTAATTGTACTTTCTTTAGGCATGTTAACCACGGTGTATTTTATTCTTAAAACACAGCTCAAGGCCAGAAAACAATCTAGAGAAGCCCTACAAAAAAATCAAAAACTTCTACAATCCATTATTGATAATACGACTAACGCCATCTCTGTAAAAAAACTAAATGGCGAGTATATTTTGGTAAATAAACAATACCAATCGTTTTTCGACTCAAAAGCGTCTGATTTAATAGGAAAAACAAATGCCGATTTCTTACCAAAAGAGATTGCAGATAGGTACAGAAGTGCCGATTTAGAAGCTTTAAAAGCTGGAAAAGATATTCAAATTGAAGAAATTATAGAAGTATCAGGAAAACCGCAAACCTTTTTATCTGTTAAGTTCCCCTTAAAAGATGCTTCAAACAGAATTTATGCCATCGGAACCATTTCAACAGATATTACTGAAAGAAAAACCGTTTTAGATTCTTTAAAAGCTGCCGATGCTTTTTTTAATATGTCTACAGATAGTTTAGTTATTGCTTCAGAAGATAAATTCATTAAAATTAACCCTTCTTTAAGTAAACTTTTAGGCTATAGCGATACCGAGCTTTTAAGCCAACCGTTTAAATCTTTTATTTTTCCTGAAGATATTGAAAGCACAGAAGCAGAAATCGAAAAACTTAAACAAGGTATTAGTCTCGTGAACTATACAAACCGTTGGGTGTGTAAAGATGGTAGTATAAAATGGCTGTCTTGGAATGCCACAGCCGATAAAACTACAGGTGCCTTATACGCCATTGTTAGAGATATTACTGAAAAACTAAAGCTGGAACAAGAGAAAGAAAACACCTTGAATGCACTATTTGAAAGTCAGCAAAAATTAAATATGATTCTTGAGAATATTACCGACGGTGTTCTAGTTGCCAATACCAATAAAGAAGTGATATTAGCCAACGATGTTGCAAATTCGCTTTTTGGAATAGAAGACGATTCAAAAATTTCGTTTAATTTTTCAGACCATTTTAAAGTGTTATTTCCAGATGGCGAACAAACATTTCCGGCTCAAGACCTTCCAGCACAACGTGCTTTAGCAGGAAAAACCACAGACGATGTAGATGTCTTATTAAAAGATTTATCAACCAACGCCATGCGTAGAGTTTTGCTAAGTGGCAGACCCATAATTAACCACGACAACCAAGTAGCCGCAGTAGTTGTAACCATTAAAGACATTAGTAGGTATAAAAATCTGGAAGCCGAATTGGAACAAAAAGATCGGGATTCTAGACCCATGATTGGTTATAAGTATACTGGAGATAAAAAAAAGAGTAATAAAGACGAAACGTAATAGATGCTTTAGGTTATTAATATTATGCAGACATTTTAATACGGCTTAAACTGACCGAGATCATGGTTTGTATCCATGTTTCAAATTAACTTCATTATCTAAAAACATGAAACTTTCCAAAACGAAAATCCTATTTCTTTTGGCTACTTTTCTGGTAGCACATCATAATTATGCCCAAGATAGTATTCCTCTTAGCTTAAATGAAGCAATTAACTTGGCTCTCGATAAAAACGTAGATATTACGATTACAAACTACCAAGTAAACGCCTCAGAATTTGCTCTAAAAGAAGTTAAAGGTGCTGTTTTACCAAAATTATATGCTACCGCCAACTATAATAGGCATATTGACCGACAAGTAATTTTCTTACCAGATGCTTTTGGCACGGGTGAAACAGCCACAAAACTGGGTTCGGATAATGATTATAGAGCCACATTAAACCTTGCCCTTCCCGTATATTCCCGTTTTAATAAAAACAATAAAAAACTATTTGAAAATAGACTACGCTACCAAAATGAAGCGGCTAGAAACGCAAAACAAAATGTGATCAATACGATTAAAAAAGCCTATTTCAACTATTTAATTGCCCAAGAAATGGTTAAGGTGCAGCAAAAACAATTAAAAAGCGCAGAAGAAACCTTTACAGATGTAGAAAAACGAAAAAAGCAGGGTACGCTAACAGATTACGACTTTACCACCGCAAAAGTGCAGGTTGCACAAGCAAAAAACAGTCTGCTAGAAGCGCAAAACACCATTTTACCATTGGCTAACCACTTAAAACTGGTACTAGGCTTAAAAACAGAGATGAACTTAAAATTAACAGAATCTATAGAATTATTAGAAAACGAACTGGTTTTAGAAGATAATCCTTCAGAATTATTAAGTCAAAACAGCAGCTTAAAACAATTAGAATTAGATATTGAACTGAGCAAAAATCAAATTGATTTGGCTAAATCTGCATTTTATCCTACGCTAGATGCTGTTGGTGCTTATAATTATCAAGCCCAAGAAGATAATTTCAATCTAGCCGATTACCAATGGGTTAACACAAGTTTTGTTGGTTTACAATTACAATTCAACATCTTTAATGGCTTCATCAATAAAAACAAATTACAGCAAGCTAAAATAACAAAAGACATTGCCCAAGAACAAAAAAACCACACCACAGAGGCCCTAAAAATGCAATTGGAAGAACTATTATCTCAACTCGATTTTACCAAACAAAAAATTGAAGTGCAACAAGAGAATATGAACCTTACCGAAGACGCCTTAACACTTGCAAAAAAACGTTATAGACTTGGTGTTGGGACGTTTTTAGAAGTTAATAACGCCGAGTTATCATACACTCAAGCACGAGTGTTTTGGCTACAAGCCATCTCAGATTACAAAGCCGCATATTACGATTATCAATTATTAATAGGACAAGATAAATAACAATGAAAACCTCAACCAAAACCATATTTGCGATAGTCTTGCTACTTATAGCGGGCTATTTTATTGTGAAACCTAAATTGAGTAACAAAAAATTAGAGTTCACCTACACCGCATTAAAAACTGGTGCACTGGAAGCTTTAGTCTCCAGCACAGGTACACTAGAAGCCATTAATACCGTAGAGGTAGGAACGCAACTCTCTGGCACTATTTCTCAAATTTATGTAGATTATAACGACCAAGTAACTCAAGGACAGTTATTAGCAAAAATGGACACCCGCCTATTAGAAACCAATCTACTTACAGCGCAAGCCAATTTAGCGGTTAACGAAGCCCGATACAATCAAGCCCATGAAGAATACGAACGCAACAAATTGTTGTTTAAAGAAACTGTAATTTCAGAACAGCAATTTAACAACTCTAAATACGCTTACGAGCAGGCTTTAAGTGCTAAAAAAGCATCGCAAGCTTCTGTGAAAAATATTCAAGTGAGCATGAGTTTTGCACACATAACATCGCCTATAGATGGCACGATTACAGAACGTGCTGTAGAAGAAGGCCAAACCGTAGCTGCCAGTTTTGCAACGCCACGACTTTTTATTATAGCCGAAGATTTATCGAAAATGCAAATTCTCGCCGATGTAGACGAAAGCGATATTGGTTTTATTAGAGATAGTATGCCAGTGCGCTTTACCGTGCAAACCTATCCAGAACAAGAGTTTCTTGGTAAGGTTAGTCAAATACGCTTACAGCCTATTAAAATAAATAATGTAGTAAACTATCAAGTTGTGGTCGATGTAAATAACGAAAAAGGCCTTTTATTACCTGGTATGACAGCCAATTTAGAATTTGTAGTTAACACCACTAAAAATGCGTTAATTATAAATAATTCGGCCTTGCGATTTAGACCCACTCAAACCATGCTAGATGCTATAAAACCAAGACTGATTGAAAAAGCTGAAAAATTTTTAGCAGACTCGTCTCAACAAAAATTTAAGGCCTACGTGAATAACGAGGAGTTTTACAATCCTGCTAATTTTAAAAATGAATTGCCTTCAAATTACGATGGTTTCTTTTATACCAATGAAAGCGGACTTTTAGACTTTCAGTTTATAGAAGTGGGAATTAAATCGGGTTTAGAATCTGAAATTAAAAGATTTATGGGTGGTAAAACTTTTAAAGATGGCGATAAGGCCATTAACAGCATAAAAACCAAAGCATAACATGGCAGCAAAAAAAGTTATAGAAACAAGAAAAATTAGTCGCACATTCAAAAATGGCGATATCGAAGTGCATGCATTAACAGATATCGATTTAACAATTGAAGAAGGTGAATTTGTGGCTATTATGGGCTCTTCTGGATCCGGAAAATCAACTTTGCTTCATATTTTGGGCTGTTTAGACAGACCCACTTCTGGTGAATATGAGTTGGATGGTATCAAGGTAAACGGACTAGATAAAAATCAATTAGCCGATATACGCAATCAAAAAATAGGTTTCATATTTCAGAGTTATAATTTGTTATCGCGAACTACGGCACTCGAAAATGTAGAATTACCCTTGGTTTATGATAGGACCGGACGCTTTTCCAACACCAAAGCACTGGCAAAAAAAGCCTTGGAACAAGTAGGTTTAGCAGATCGCAAATACCACAGAACCAACGAGCTTTCTGGTGGCCAACAACAACGTGTTACCATTGCGAGAGCCTTAGTAAATAACCCCGCGCTAATTTTGGCAGATGAGCCTACAGGAAATCTAGACACCAAAAATAGTATTGATATTGCAGACCTCTTTGTTCGACTAAATAATGAAGGCATTACCATTGTTATGATAACACACGAGGAGGAAATTGCCCAATTTGCAAAACGCCTTATTTATTTAAGAGATGGACGCATCCTTACCGATGAAATTATAAAAAATCGAAGCACTAAAGAAAGTGCGCTTAAAGCATTAACCGCTCAAGTAAAATGAAACAGCTTTTAAGAATATTTAAAGTCGCGCTTCAAGCCATTAATAAGAATAAAAGTCGCAGTTTATTAACTATGATAGGTATTATTATTGGTGTGGCAGCGGTAATAATGACGATATCTGCTGGCGATGGTGCTGCAAAACAAGTGCGCGATGAGATTTCTGGCTTAGGTTCAAATTTATTAATGATACGTACCAAGTCTGAACGACGCGCTGGTATTAATGTAAGAATGGGGCGCCATATAGGCAAACGCGAATATGATATTTTAAAAAAAGGTTCGGTATGGATGCCAAAAATATCGCCTTTGGTGGGCATTGGCGCACAGGTAATTGGGCCAGATGGCAATATACCCAGCACGATTTATGGTGTTTCTGAAGAATATTTTGATATTTTAAACAGAGCCATCGAGTTGGGAGAAGTTTTTACAGAACAAGATGTAAAAGGTGCTAATAAGGTTTGTGTTATTGGAGAAACGATTCGCGAAGAATTATTTTCTGGTCGCGATCCCGTAGGAAGCCAAATACGTATTGATAAAGTGCCTTTTACCGTTATTGGTTTACTAGCTGCACAAGGGCAAGGCACTATGGGGCAAGATCAAGACGATATTATTATTGCACCGTACACCACGGTTCAAAATAGATTGTATGGGAGGCCCCACTACAATATGATTATGGCTAGTGCACTAAATGAAAATGTTATTGACGATGCTAAACTTGAAGCCACCATGCTAATAAGAGAAGCTCACCGGCTTTTACCAGACCAAGAAGATGATTTTGATATTACCACACAAATAGAAATTCAAGAAGTTTCGGGTAGCGTCATGAACATTTTAACCATTCTTATGGGGGCTATTGGAAGTATATCTTTAATTGTTGGTGGTGTGGGCATTATGAATATTATGCTCGTTTCGGTAACCGAGCGCACGCGCGAAATTGGAACTAGACTAGCCATTGGGGCAAGAGAAAGTGATATATTAATACAATTTCTAATAGAAGCTATGGTATTAAGTTTAGCGGGAGGTATTATTGGAATAATATTTGGTATCTTAGGAAATCAATTGGTTTACCAAATAACAGATTTTGTAGTTCCAACTTCGGTAACTTCCGTTTTAATAGGATTTGGTTTTTCTGTTTTTATAGGTGTCGCCTTTGGTTTTTTTCCTGCCAGAAAAGCTGCGAAATTGAATCCAATTGATGCCATACGTTATGAATAAGATTTAAATAAACTAAAAATAATTTAAGATGAAAGATGCACAAGATGTCATAAGAGAAATATCAGAGTTAACCACAATGATTCGAACAAAGTACCCAGAACTCTATCGCTTTATTGATGAAGACCCAATAACCCTTCCTGCAACTAACAATCCGCAGATGAGTAAAGAAATTATGGAAAACTATTTAGAAAGGTTAAAATTTATTATGAAGCAGTATTTAGACTCAAATAAAAACAAGAAAACTTGATGTCATGGGACAAATAGCCACTTCAAACCGACAAATCACTTTGTTTTACAATTCTAAATCTGTTAGAGCAAGAAAAACATTGGCCTATGCCAGAGTTAAGGGCTTGGCTATTCTGCGAGTTGATATCCTAAAAAATAAATTTACAGGAACACAAATCGTAGAACTAGCACACAAATTACATTGTCGTGTAGAAGATTTGGTAAATCAAGAGCATCCTGCTTACAAACTGCGTTTTAAACAGCATAATTTCTCTACAAACGATTGGATCAAAATGATACAGAACAACCCCGTAATTATGAAACAACCTATTGCTTTACGGGGTAATAGAACCATTTTAGTTGAAACTCCTACAGATATTTTAAAAATTTAAAGAGCATAAAACCTGTTCCAATTAATTTTATTTTTTCATCTTCATCATGTTAGAATCTAGACCCCTAAAAAACTTATCTGTTCATTTAGAAAATCTGGTACAAGGTCGCTTGTGGCTTCAAGTCATTATCGGACTCGTGGTTGGAGCCGCACTAGGTGTTTTGCTTAATCCATCTACCGGACTTTTTACTGAAGATTTTAGCTCGTGGTTGGCAAATTGGCTCGATCTACCAGGTCAAATATTTATGCGATTGGTTCAAATGGTCATGATTCCCTTAATATTTGCATCAATCGTATCGGGCATTGTTAGTAATACATCAGATAATTTAAAAACATTCGGCCTGCGATTGTTATTATATTTCGTTTTCACCACCATTGTTTCAATAATTATAGGTACGATAATCACTTTAATCATGAAGCCTGGTCAATATGTGTATTCCTTAGGCGGATTACCGCATAGTGGTGAAAACCTAAGCACTCCTGTTGAAGAAACCGATCTTTTTGAGAATGTACCCATGGCGATTTCAAAACTTATTCCAGACAATCCCTTGGAGTCGATTTTAATGGGCGAAATGCTAGGCGTTGTTATTTTTACCATAATTATTGGGGTAGCCATTACCCAATTACCTCATAAAACGGCACAACCTATTATTCGTTTTACTGAAGCGATTCAAAAAATTTGCATGATTGTAATTTCATGGGCCATGATGCTTGTTCCTTACGCCGTATTCGGGTTAATGGCTGCTTTAATATCAAGAATTGGTGTTGAAATATTTCTCGGGCTTGGCTATTATATGCTAGTTGTGGTTATAGGACTCTTATTATTACTTTTGTTTTACCTCATATTAGTCTTAGTAGTCGCCAAGAAAAATCCTTTTAAATTTTTACGTGCTATACGAGAACCACAATTACTCGCCTTTTCAACGGCCAGTTCTGCGGCTGTTATGCCTGTTTCTATGAAAACAGCTACTGAAAAACTAAAGGTATCTAATAATATTAGTGATTTTGTAATTCCTATTGGCGCCACTATAAATATGGATGGAACCGCTTTGTTTCAATGCGTCACCACACTATTTATGGCACAAGCTTATGGTATAGAATTATCTGTTGTAAGTTTAATACTCATCACATCTACAGTTGTTGCCGCTTCAATTGGGACTCCTTCTGTTCCTGGCGGTGGTGTAATCATTTTATCAACTGTATTGCAAAGTGCAGGAATCCCCATTGATGGATTAATTGTTATTATTGGTATAGACCGTATTTTAGGAATGTTTAGAACGGTAGTGAACGTAACGGGAGACCTTACATCATGCCTAGTTTTCGATAGATTTTATGGAACTGGAATAGCTTCCAATCAAATAATTGAAACTGAAGAACTAAAGACTATTGATGAGTCTAGAGGTTTAGAGTCTAGAATCTAGACCTCTAGAATCTAGATTCTAGAAACCTAAGCCTTGATTCCCATGGCGGCGTAAAGTGCTGCGCCAAAAAGGGGTGTTTTTTCATTCAAAATTACTTTTACAGGCATTTTCTCTAATAAAGATCTCATTTTTCCAGATGTAATAAAATGAGTAGCAAAGCGATTTTTATCTATGCCTTTTATAATTTTTGGCAATATACCTCCACCAATAAAAATACCACCAGTGGCTTTCATTTTTAGAGCCATTTGTGAAGCTTCAGTCGCTAAATACCTCAAAAAAAGCTCTAAAGTTTCTATGCAGACCTCATCTTCGTTCTCAATTGCGGTTTTGGTAATTAATGCGGCAGGATCTTCATCTTCAAATTTTTCCTTATACCACAATGGCATGGGAGTCGCTCGATATTGCCTTAAAAACTCATGCATATCAATAATCCCTTGACCAGATAATAGCCTTTCCCAACTTACATCCCCATATTTTTGAAACATAAAATTATAAACTGCAACATCCAAACTATTATGCGGACTAAAAGAACAGTGTCCACCCTCGGTAGCAAAGGGGAAAAACTTCTTTCCATCCCAAAATAAACCAGCCTCTCCCAGCCCTGTTCCAGGGGAGATAATGGCGGCATTGCCTGCTATATTCTCTCCATATTTTAAGGTTTCAAAATCATGATCTTTCAATGCCGACAATCCATAAGCGTTAGCCTCTAAATCGTTTATAACAAAAACAGAGCTTACCTTTAAAGCCTTACTAATTTCTTTTTGATCTATAATCCAAGGAAAATTTGTACCCTGAACAACACCTTCTATTACAGGTCCTGCTACTCCAAGACAAATAGCGTTAATGTTTGGACCATTCTGGTTGGAAAACGCACTAAACAAGTCTGTAAAAGAATCAAAATTTTTTGTTTTGTAAGAGGAATTAGCAAGCAATTGCAGCTTATCTTCTTTAATGCTGAAAAGGGCTAAATTGGTTTTTGTTCCACCAATATCGGCCGCTAAAACCCGCCCCTCAGTAGGTGTATCTTTATTCAAAAAAGCCAAGGGAATTTGACCTTTGCTGAAAAATGGAATCTCTAAACTCGTAACTTTATCCGTCATATTATTATTTTGCTTAAATCTTATTACAAAAAGAATACACAAAACGATTGCAATACAAATTATAATACCACGAAACTAACTCTTGAAAAAGCAATAAGAAATGACATATATCATTTCGGGCTTTTTTAATTTCAGATAGCTTTGAAATGTTTAAAACTCTGTATGAGGAGTTTACAAATACTTTAGCAATAAAAATAAGGTTTAAAAAAACAGTTTTCTTTTTTGTTGTTTTACTTGTGTTCATTTTAGGATTCCTGACTTGGCATAATCACACTAATCTGATAGAGGTTTTCCAAACCTTCAAAATCAATTCCTCTAGTTTAGATCGAAAACTCTTGATTGCAACACAGAACAGTCCTTTTTAGGATTCGGTTGCTGCCCTAGTCTCGAATCGTTACCAGTCTGTGCCAATAATTGTTGAGGTTGTCGATATCAAGGCTTTGGCCACTAAAGATGCTACTAACTACAATGCCATCCTCATTTTACATAGGTGGGAAGCTGGTGCTCCACCCGAAAAGGTGCAATCATTTATAAACAAAAATTTAAGAATAAAAAATAAGGTCGTTATACTAACAACCTCTTGGAACGGTCTGGAAAAAATGAGAAATGTCGATGCCATAACTGGGGCATCCACTTTAGAAGATGTACCTATTTTTACAGATAAGATTACTAAAAGGTTAGATCGGCTACTCAAATACAAAAACTAGGATACTCACCTCATTTAAGCTTTAAAGATGCACCTTTTACTCAACATTAATCTTTGTACTCCATAAGTTCTTGTATAATACGTTGTTATAAAAACATTAATTACGGCATAACCTATTGGAGATAAAACTAAGATGATGGCAGATGGTAGGGTCTAGAAGCAACAAAGAAATCCAAAACTTGATAAAGTCAACCCCATTAGAAATAACAACATGAAAAACTTATTTTTTCCTAACACTGCATTTTTAGTCTATAAAGCAAACAGACGAAAAAGACTTTGCGAATGACCAATATCATTTTAAACCATACCCTTAATTAATACTTTTGAGATTATAAACAAATCATTAACTATTAAATCTACACGCCATGATTAAGGACTATTCAAAAAACTATAACGACCTCACAAAATTAATGGGAGAATTGGGTGCCAAAATACCTTCGACCATGAAAGGATTTAACGAACTTCATAAAGCCAGTATCGCCAAAGGTGCATTAACCACAAAAACCAAAGAACTTATCGCCTTGGGCATTGCCATAGCAGTAAGGTGCGATGGCTGTATCGCTTTTCACGTTCACGATGCCCTAAAATCAGGTGCCTCTTCCCAAGATATTATGGAAACCATTGGTGTAGCGGTAATGATGGGCGGAGGACCTGCCGTTGTTTATGGTTGTGAGGCCATGGAAGCTTTAAATCAATTTATAGTATTGGAAAACTAATGAAAAAACCAAATAAAGATAATCCGTCTTCTAAGAAAACAAAAGATAATAAACCCAATTTTCCTTCAAAAGGATTATGGTTATATGTATTGTTTATCGTAGGTCTATTTGTTTTGTTACCACTATTTAATTCGTCATCGCCTAAAGAGATAAGCTGGTCGCATTTTGAACAAAATATATTAGCTCAGAACGATGTTGAAAAAATTATAGTAGTAAATAGAGAAATTGCTGAGATTTACATAAAAAAAGAGCGTCGCGATGATCCGAAATATGAAGATATCGGTGTAGGAATTCTTTCTTCTGAAGCTGCACCACAATACGCTATTACTATTGGCTCGGTTGAAGGTTTTGAAAATAAATTACAAAAAGCGCAAGACGGTTTTTCTACAGAAAACAAAGTCGATATTATTTATCAAAACAGAACTAATTGGTTGGAGAGTTTCTCCTGGATTTTACCTTTTATAATAATTATCTTATTTTGGTTATTCATTCTACGCCGGATGGGAAGCCGAGGCGGTATGGGTAGTTCGCCTTTTAATTTTAGTAAAACCAGTGCTAGAATTATTGAAACAGAAGGTAAAAGTGCAGTAACCTTTAATGACGTAGCTGGTTTAAAAGAGGCTAAAGTTGAGGTTATGGAAGTTGTAGACTTTCTTAAAAATCCAGAGACCTACACCAAATTAGGTGCTAAAATTCCTAAAGGTGTTATGTTAGTAGGCCCACCAGGCACAGGAAAAACCTTGTTGGCTAGGGCTGTTGCAGGCGAAGCAAAAGTACCTTTTTTCTCGATGTCGGGATCTGAGTTTGTAGAGATGTTTGTTGGTGTTGGTGCCTCCAGAGTGCGCGATTTATTTAAACAAGCTAAGAGCAAAGCACCAAGTATAATTTTTATTGACGAAATTGATGCCGTTGGTCGTTCTAGAGGAAAAGGAAACGCCTTACAATCTAATGATGAGCGTGAAAGCACATTAAACCAACTGCTCACAGAACTTGACGGTTTTGGAGCAAATACTGGAGTTATTGTACTTGCGGCAACCAACAGACCAGATGTTTTAGATAAAGCACTTTTACGTCCTGGAAGATTCGATAGGCATATTTATTTAGACTTACCCAATAAGGTAGAGCGCGAAGAAATTTTTCAAGTGCATATTCGTCGTTTAAAACTTGCCGAGGATGTAAATATTGAACAATTAGCCACATTAAGCCCTGGGTTTTCTGGAGCAGATATTGCTAATATTTGTAATGAAGCCGCACTAATTGCTGCACGCCATAAAAAACAACTTATAGAACACAGTGATTTTATTGAAGCTAGAAATCGAATAATAGGAGGTTTAGAACGTAAAAGTAAAATTATATCACCCAAAGAAAAGAAAACTATTGCCTACCACGAAGCAGGTCATGCTGTAGTAAGCTGGTATTTAGAACATGTAGACGCTTTATTAAAAGTATCTATTATTCCAAGGGGGAGATCCTTAGGTTCAACTTGGTACTTACCAGAAGAGCGCCAAATTGTAACCAAATCGCAATTTAAAGATCAAATCTGTGCCTCTTTAGGTGGACGTGCTGCGGAAGACTTAATTTTTAACGAAGTCTCTTCTGGCGCCTTAGACGATCTTGAAAAAGTAACTAAACAAGCTTATACCATGGTGGCCTACTACGGTCTGGATAAAACTATTGGCCCTTTAAGCTATTACGATTCTAAGGGTGAATATCAAGGCTTACTAGGCAAACCTTACAGCGAACATACTGCCAAATTAATAGACAATAGGGTACATGATTTAATAAATGAAAGCTATAACAGAACATTCGAGTTATTAGAAAAACACAAAGATGAGCTTGAAAAACTAGCACAATTACTTTTAGAAAAGGAAGTGGTGTATAAAGAAGATTTAGTAGGCATTCTGGGAAAACGATTTATAGAAACCGTTGAAAAAAATTAAAAGTATATTTTATAAACTATAATTAAAGAACTAAATGCAAACATACCAAGACTTATTGAAATCGATTAGTCCTTACCTATTTGGTGTTTTAATAAGCACTGGCTTAGGACTTATAATAGGTTTAGAAAGGGAGTTTGACAAACTCAAAGAAAAAGGATTTGCGGGTATGCGCACCTTCCCTATTGTTGCTATTATTGGCTTTTCTATAGGAAATCTTAAAAATCAATTTACTCCCTGGATCGTCGTTATTAGTTTAGGTTGTTTTGTACTATTTCTGGCATTATACCATTTTTCTCATAAACTAGAAGAATACGGTCAAGGGCTTACCACAAATTTAGCTTTAATCGCTACCTTTATTTTAGGGGTCATGGTTTCGGTAGAATTTTATAGAGAAGCTGTTGCCACTGCTGTTATTATTGTCACCTTACTCTCCCTTAAAACTCGATTTAGGTCGGTTATTAGCAATATAACCTCCGAAGAGCTTTTTGCGTTTATAAAATTCGCTATAATCGCCTTACTCATTCTTCCTTTTTTACCGAATAAAAGCTTTGGTCCAAACAATTTATTAAATCCTTTTGAAATAGGCTCTATTATTGTAATCGTTTCATTAATTAACTTTATTGGTTACTTTTTAGTAAAATTTGCGGGCTCCAAGAAAGGAATTATCATCACAGCAATTCTTGGTGGCCTTATATCGAGTACTGCAGTAGCATGGAACTATGCTGCAAAAAGTAAGGAGTCGCCAGAATTATCTAAAAAATACAGTGCAGGAATTATTGCTGCCTCTGCAATCATGTTTCCTAGGCTCGCTTTTATGGTTTATATATTTAATAAAGAGCTTTTGGTTTACATTGCTCTACCTTTTGCTGTGCTAACCATAGTCTGTCTTGCTGCAACTTTTATTTTAATACGAAAAGATGATAATAAACCCAATACCAACATAAATTTAGGAAATCCTTTAGATATTTTAAATGCCATAGGTTTTGGTTTTATTTATCTCATTATTTCATTTGCCGTATTTTATAGCAATCAATATTTTGGAGAACGCGGTTTGTACTATTCAGCTTTTATAGCAGGTCTTGCAGATACAGATGCTATAACCATAAGCATGTCCAAATTTTCATTAGATACAAACAATCTCCTACTAGCATCATCAGTAATCATTGCAGCCACGCTAAGTAATATGTTTGTAAAACTGGGCATTACGGTTTTAAATGGTTCTAAAGTTGCTGGTAAAAGCGTTGGTTATGCTTTTGGTAGCGTTATTGTTTTAGGGCTTATTTATATTCTCTTTAACTAGCTGAAGCTTAAAAAGACTAGATTGTTTTGTAAATATGAATGGCACACCGCTTTTTAATGACTCCCCTAGTATAATACCGATTTAATTTAAAAATCTCGTATGGTTAATTTGAACTACTTTTTGTTCAAATGAGATAGAAATGGCAGATTCACGAACGCCTTATTTTACTATGATATATAATATAGAAAGATGTGAGTAAACGAATTATTTGCGACATTAGATTGCCAATTTGGTATCAGACTTGTTTTGTAGATTTTGGCGTAAACCATCAGATTACTTCTTAGTCCAATACCTCTTTTTTTTGCAGCCCTTCTTACAGCCTTACGATTAAACAAGGTTTTACTCTCGAAATTGATATATATCATTTCAAGGGTCTAAGTGTTTTGTTAATATTACACTTAATTTAAATCTCAAATAAAATGAAAAATCAAATAAATCAAGTCTTACTACTTAGTGTTTTACTCGTATTTAGCATAACCAGCTGTGTAGACGATAAAATTATCCCAGCAACCGATTTACCACAGGAAATTAGCACCTATTTAGAATCGCATTTTCCAGAAAATAAAGTAGTACAAGCAACTGTTGATAAAGAGTTGTTTTCAAAATCCTACGAAGTCATTTTAAAAGATAATGCAACTTTAAAATTTAACTCAAAAAACAAAATCACAGATATTGAAGCTACATCAAAACTCCCAAACAGCGTAATACCGATTCAAATTCTAGATTATGTAAAAACCAACTATCCTAATGAGGTGATTACAGATTGGGAATTGGAAGACAAAAATCAACAAGTAGAATTAGACAACGGCATAACCCTAGAATTTACCATGGAGGGCGAGTTTTTAAGAATAGACAGCTAATTAAAAACAGTAAAGAAATGAAAACAAATATTCTAACTTTAACGTTAAACCTTTTATTAGTCTCTATTCTTGTAACCAGTTGCGGAGAAAAATCTAAAAAAGATGCCGAAAACATTAAAGACGATGTTAACGCACTTAGTAAAAGTCTTGAAGAAGATGTGAAAGAAACAACTGAAGACATTAAAACTGCAGTTATAGCAGATTGGGAGCAATTTAAAACCGCATCAGAAAACACCATTCAAAACACAAATGATGACATTGAAAATTTTCGACAAAGAATTGCAAAAGCCAACAAAAAAGAAAAAGAAAAGCTTAGCAAAGAACTCAACAAATTAGAACAAAAAAATACAGTTTTAAAAGATAAATTAGCAGTACAAACTAAAAAATTTAAAGAAAATTTAATAGAATTTAATGTCGAAACAAAAGAAAGTCAAAGACAATTTAAACAGGAATTTAAGCGCGATATGGATACGCTAAGAGAAGCCTTAAAAAACCTATTTAAAGATAGCATTAAATAAACAATCGTAAACTAAAACAAAAAATATGACAGTAGGTATATTGCGTTCGGTACAAAAAACAGCTAAAAATTGGTGGCTCTCTCTTATTCTGGGAGTATTATTTATCTTTTTGGGAATTTGGGTGTTAAGAACACCTTTAACAAGCTATATTTCTTTAAGTATACTTTTTAGCATTTCAATCTTTCTCTCTGGGCTATTTGGTATTATTTTTTCAATTTCAAATAGAACTCAAATAGATGGATGGGGATGGCATCTCGCCGGTGGGATTTTCGATTTAATTGTTGGTGTATTACTAATATTACATCCCGCATTAACCATGAGTATTTTACCTTTTTATCTTGGTTTCTGGGTGTTGTTTAGAGGCGTTTTTGGCATTGGCCTATCGTTTCAGCTAAAATCTTTTGGTACGCCAAATTGGGGATGGTTATTAGCCTTAGGAATCTTAACTGTACTCTTTTCTTTTTTACTATTATTAAATCCTGTTTTAGCTGGATTAAGTATTGTGTTCATGACGGCATTCTCGTTTGTGGCTTTAGGGGTATTTAGAATTTTTTTAGCGTTCGATTTAAAGAAAATTCACAATAGAGTTAAAAAGATTTAATGTTATCATTTCAATAAAAATGAGTTAAAATGATTTATAGACTTACAATCTTCTTGGTAATCAATTTTGCAGCACTTAGCTTAGGAAGCTATCTGGGTGGTAAAGGCCCTTCGTCGAACTGGTATGCCAGTATTGCCAAGGCGCCATGGACACCACCTGGCTGGGTGTTTGGCGTTTCTTGGTTTACCATAATGATTTGTTTTAGTATTTATCTAGCGTATTTATGGCCTATTGTCGATAACAAAAAGCTTCTTATTGGCTTATTGGCACTTCAATATTTACTTAATATCGCTTGGAATCCCGTATTTTTTTATTACCACAATATCTTAGCAGGACTAATTATTATAATCGGACTTAGCGCCGTTGTAGGTTTCTTCTTGTTTTTCTATTGGGATGCTTTAAAATACAAATCGCTTTTAATTATGCCCTACTTTATATGGTTACTCATAGCCACATCATTAAATGGCTATTCCGTATTAAAAAATTAAACTGTAATTAATACAGTATAAATTTTAACGCGCTTGTTTAAACCATGGTTGGCTGGTATTCAAAACTAATTATTCATGAAAAAATTACCTGTTATTATTCTGCTATTAATTCCCATTCTAGCAAAAACACAAAATTTAGCAGCGCTTTACGACGAGGTAAAATCTTCGGTAGTTTTTATTGAAATTTTAAACCTCACTACCGAAGGATCTGGTGATGATAAAACCCTAGTGGCATCTGCAAAACAAGGCTCTGGTGTTTTAATTTCTGAAGATGGGTTAATCTGGACCGCTTCTCACGTGGTACAGTCTGCAGAGGTTCTTGGTGTTCAGTTTTTAGATGGTGACATTTATGAGGCCAAGGTATTATCAACCAATCCCATGGCAGATGTAGCACTCATTAAAATTAAAGACTCTTTTTTGCTCAAGGAAAAAAAAGTAGCACCTATTGGTGATTCTGACCGGACTAAAATAGGTGAAGATGTTTTTGTTATTGGCGCACCATTTGGAATAAAACAATCCATAACCAAAGGGGTTTTAAGCGGAAAACATAATCTTGAAAAACTTAATAATAGTTTTGTTAAAGCTGAACTTTTACAAACAGATGCAGCAATTAACAGAGGAAATTCTGGAGGTCCCATGTTTAACATGAAAGGTGAAATTATTGGTATTACAAGCAGTATTTATAGCGAATCGGGAGCGTTTAATGGAATTGGATTCGCTATTTCTTCAAATGTTGCACAAAAACTCCTCATGGAAAGTCCGAATATTTGGACTGGTATGGAATCGGTTGTGGTGTCTGGAGACTTGGCCAAAGCACTCAATTTACCACAAGAATCTGGTTTATTAATTTTAAGCTTATCCACCCAAGGTGTTATGAGCAAACTAGGGCTTCAAGGCGGCACAATACCCATAACCATTAAAGATGCCGAAATTGTTATTGGTGGGGATATTATCTTGAGTATTGCCGGCATCGAAATTGAAGATATTAATTTTTCAGAACTCGTAAAAGAAAAAGTAAAATCATACAAAAAAGGAGAGAAAATCCCATTGCAATTTTTAAGAAATGGTAAAATTCAAGTCCTTCATTTTGTAAAAGAATAGCGTAATAGTTTAAAATAAAATAAAACTGCATGCTAACATTTAAAAATTATAATATTGCCGATTGGTTTTCGTTTTACCGCATTGTTGCAGCACCTTTTTTATTGCTTTTAGTTTGGTTAGATTACAGGCTTGTTTTTTCTTGGGTCTTATCAATTAGTTACGCCACAGATGCTATTGACGGTTTTATAGCACGAAAACTAAACATAACCAGCCCTAGAGGTTCCCAACTAGATTCTTTTGGAGATCAAATAACCTTAGTAGTTGGTTTAATTGGGCTGTACTTTTTTGAAAATGAATTTATAATCAAAAATCTCTTATTAATCTGCATAGCTTTTGCGCCCTATATTATGCAAATGGTTTTAGCCTATTATAAGTACGGAAAGGCCACAGCATTTCATACCTATTTAGCAAAATTATCTGCTATTGTGCAAAGCATTTTTATATTGTGGTCCTTGTTTTTTTCACCTGAGTATAGTTTGTTTTATATCATGATTGTTGTTGGCATATTAGAAACCTTAGAGGAAATTATATTAATCTTTATGTATCGCAATTGGACAGCCGATGTTAAAGGCATATATTGGGCTCTTAAAGACAAAAGACGTCTAAAATTATAAGCATGAAATCTTTTTCTCTTTTTACCATTTTACTCTTGTGTTTCGCGATACTATTAGTAGATATCACAGCTTTTTATTGGTTACAATATATAACACAGCTTATAGATTCTAGTTTCCTTAGAATGAGTATAAACGTATTATTCTGGGTTTTTACAGTAGGCTTGGTTGCTTCAATCTTGGTATTAAAAATTACATTAGACAACCTTAACCCTATTAGAAAGCAATTACTTATTTCCAAATTTTATGGACTCACAGTATCTTCATTTATACCAAAGTTAATTTTCGTTGTTATAATCTCTATTTTATATTTTTCAAATTTCTTATTCTCAGAAAACCAATCACTTTTCATAATTCCAATACTTGGTCTAGTCTCTGGGTTTATACCTTTTTTTATAATCGTTTACGGCACTTATAAAGCCAAATACAGATATAAGGTCTATCACCACACCATAAAAACTAAATTGCTACCAAAATCTTTCGAAGGGTTAAAAATTGTCCAGATATCAGACTTGCATTTGGGGAGTTTTAATTACAACTATAAAAAATTGGATTCGGCTATTGAAAAAATAAATGATTTAAAACCAGATTACATTGTCTTTACAGGCGATTTGGTGAATAACTATGCTTGGGAATTACGGGGCTGGGCCAAAGTACTTAATCACCTAAAAGCGAAATCAGGTAAATACGCCATTTTGGGCAATCATGATTATGGTGATTATAGCACATGGGAAACCCCAGAAGCGAAACAAGAAAATGCTGAAGCCATAAGGGCGTTTTTTAAAAATACTGGTTTTAAACTCTTGTTAAATGAAGCTGAAGTTATTTCAAAAAACAATGAAAACATTGCAATAATTGGTGTAGAAAACTGGGGCATTCCGCCTTTTAAACAATACGGTGATTTAAAAATGGCTTTAGCAGAAGTTAAAGATGTGCCCTTTAAAATTTTATTATCCCACGATCCCACTCATTGGAGCGAAGAGGTAATAGACAAAACAGATATTACATTAACATTGGCTGGACATACACATGGCATGCAAGCCGCTTTTCAGTATAAAAATTTACAATGGAGCCCTATTAAATATAAGTTTAAACATTGGGCGGGACTGTATAAACATAACAATCAATACCTTTATGTTAATAGAGGTTTAGGCTGGTTGGGCTTTCCGGCAAGGATAGGAATGCGTCCAGAGATTACGTTTTTAAAATTAAAAAACGAGGACTAATATTAAATCATCAATGTACGATAAAAGATATAAGACCGCTTCGCTTTTAGAATTAAGAACAAAGACTTGAATCTAACGAATTGATAAACAGAAGTGCCTTAATGAACAAAATATCTCCTTTAATTCTTAATAATTGTTTAAATAAGCAAGGTAACATTTAAAAAATGTGCAAAGTTCTTTATTTTAAAAGGATTGACTGCATCATACTATTTTTAAGCGGACATTAGTGATATTAAATTAGAACTAAAAACATATTTATAGGCTTTTTCTTGTTAAATTGAATTGTTTTTTGTGCCGATGAAATAGAAAATCAATGTATAGCCTTGGTTATGATTGTATGTTATACCGAAATATGAGTGAAAAAGAAGCCAATTATAGGCGACATTACATTGTTAACTTGGTTAATCCCCTTAAACAGCTTCATGTATCAAAATTTCTATAACTGATTAATATCATTATTAATTAAGTAGAAATAGAATACCTTAATCGAATAAAATCCACTCTAAATGATACAAGTTTTAGACACCCATGCGTGCATAAATATATTATCTAGTAATTACATAGGTAATTTAGCTTACATCTATAGAAATAGACCTTATACAGTGCCTATTACTTATTTTTTTGATGCGAAAAACAATACTATTTATGGCTATTCTGCCGAAGGACATAAAATAGATGCTATGCGCGAAAACAACAAGGTATCGCTAAGTATTTCTGAGATTGATTCTGTAAGTTCATGGAAATCGGTGTTAGCACATGGTACTTTTGAAGAATTCTCTGGCAGTTCATCGAAAGCTAAATTACATCAGTTTTCTTTTGGAGTAAAACATTTAATTATGCTGAAAGAAAATAAAAAGCTAGATTTTATTAGTGAGTTTTCCAGTAAAATATACCGAGGTAATTTACCTATTGTCTTTCAAATTAAGATTGAAGAAATAACTGGAAAGATGAGAAATGTTGATATCTAAAAATTCAATCCTTTAAAAAAAAGTCGAAAATTGATTAATAACTGGTGAATACTTTTAATTTACAAAACTGGTAAACATATTTTCTATGCGCCCAAATAACGCACCACAATTAGATTTAATAATCTCGAATTAAAATGAATAAATTTCTAATTCTAAGAGCGATTCTTATCGATATAACATTGCAAAACATCCACTTGAAAATTAGCGACAACAGCGAGGTTTAAATCGGCATTTAAAAGTACTAATCCGTATCCTAAACGCGACAATTTACAATCTTCGATTACCCCTTGCTTTATCCCACTAAATACTGGCTTAAAATGCGCTTTAGTATTAATTTTTGAAGCATTAGCTATTTTTATGGCAGCTATAACGGCTTCAGAAATTTGCTTAGGAGACAATCCTTTATCCAATAAATCACTCGCCAAATACGTCATATTTAAACTGTAATACATATCCATAAAGTTATGAATAGCTTCAGACTCAGTATATTTTTTACTAAATATTAATAACTCCATTTTTGCTAAATTTTAATTATGACTTACCTTTTGTGCGGCTCTTAAGGCTTGTAATTTTTTGAATAATTCTTCTTCTTCAGTAGTCAGATTCTTTGGAAACTCTACCTGAAGTTTAACCAATAAATCTCCATATTGAGCAGTTTTGCCATATCTTGGCATGCCTTTGCCTTTTAGTCGCAAAATCTTACCAGTTTCACTGCCTTTAGGTACAGGAACCTTAACCTTACCTGTAAGTGTCATCACTTCTATTTTTCCGCCTAAAATAGCCGTATATAAATCTACTGGAACATTAGAAATTAAGTTATCACCATCACGCTGAAAACGAAAATCTGGTTGTACTCTTAAAACAATATATAAATCGCCTCGCTTACCACCTTGAACCCCTGGCTGCCCTTTTCCTTTTATTCTTAATTGCTGCCCATCGTAGGCACCAGGTTTTATTGTAATTCGCAATTTTTGGTTATGAATTTCGAAGGTGCGTGTACTGCCTTGATAGGCCTCTAACAATGTAATGGGCATTTCTGCTTGGGTATCGCCACCAGTATAAGCCGCTTGTTGACCTCTACCACCACCTCCAAAAAAGGCTTCAAAAAAACTAGAAAACCCCTCTGCTCCTGCTCCGCCTTGTCCAAAAAACTCAGAACCGTCTCCTTGATAATACTGTTGGTTTCTTCGACTTTGATTGGCATATTCTCGCCAATCGTCACCAGTATGCTGGTAGGCCTCCCAATTAGAACCTAAAGTATCGTATTTTTCTCGTTTTTCGGCATCACTTAACACTTCATGAGCCTCATTAATTTCCTTAAATTTATCTTCGGCTACCTTGTCATCAGGATTCTTATCGGGATGGTATTTTGCAGCTAATTTCCTGTAAGCCTTTTTGATGTCTTTTGGTGACGCGTCTTTACTAACTCCTAAAATTTTATAATAATCTTTGTAATTCATGTTATAATTAAGAATTTATAAAAACTATTTTTTATTGTGCTGGATATCTATTAAACAAACTCACTTGCAATGCTTTTCTAGCATCCTTCAAAAGGGTTTCAACGTCTTCAACTGCCATATTTCTTATTTCAGCAATTTCTGCTAAACTGAACTTTTGTTCAGCGTAAAGCTCATAAACGTCTTGCATTGATAAAGGTAAATTATAAAGCACCGTTTTTAGGTGATTGGCTATCGTTTTGTCGTCTAAACTTTTATCTATTTTATCAATTAAAGCCTTTTTATTGTCTTCTACAAACACATGGTTTAAAGTGTAACCTTCGTGACTGTATGAGACATCGTCAAACTCTTCCATCATTACAAAATCCCGTCCAGCATCAACACTAAATTCTTGCTCCATAGCATCCCATTCGAGTTTAGAATAAGTATCGATGTTTTTGAAGAAAAAATCGTCAAATTCTTCTTCAACAATAACATCTTCAAGAAGTTCGTTCGTTTTTTTAAAGAGCCATAAATACAAGTGTTTTTCTTCTTTAACAGTATCTATGTTATCGTAAACCTCTATAAAAAGTTGACTAACGAAATCGTCCACACTATATTTATTTTTTGGAAAATATTCTTTTTTAAGAGCCACAGTCAACCGGCGATTAATATGCTTTTTTATATCTGGTAATAGCTCTAGTAATTCTTTATTAAAAGATTCTCTATTCTTTTGTTTTTTTAATCGTTTAAGTTGTTGAAAGCTGTTTTCAATACGTAAACGTAAAACTTCTTGCTTTTTAGAATGTGCCATATTTGTATTCATTTTTTACTACAGTTTATTGTAATCGTTAAAGTAACTTTATGTATTTTTTACTACCCTACAATCTTATCACACCAATTTAGATTTATAGAGCCGTTATAAATCTAAATTGGTATGATTTAAGGTCTTTTAAAGAACAACTGATACTACTAAAAACGGTACAAAGCATTTAATTTCGCATTCGGATTTGGCATGTCTTCTTTATCTAATAAATAAACCTTACCTCCTTTTATTAAAGCTTCAACAGCAGCTAAATTCATTAACGACACGCCATGATCATCTTCACTTTCAGAAACCACTATAGTGTTATTTTCTTTTTTATAGGAGCCAAAAATATCTGCTTTATTTTCACAAAATAAGGCGTCAATTTTCCCATCTATTGCCGCTGGTAAAACTTTGCCTATTCCAATGGCGGTTTTGCCTGTGCCTTCTTCTTTTCTAAAAAGTGCGATTTTATCTTTTCGCTCTTGATCGAAAATTGGCTCTATAAGCTCCCAAGCTAACTCATGCAATTCTGAAGCATCGGTAGCATTTAAATTTACTTTAATGGCTCTTTCGTGTAAATTCGGGTAAGTATTCACTGTTTTATAAATATCGAAAAGATAATCTTGAGAAGCAATAAAGAATGGAATACTTCGGTCTTTTAAAACTGGTATAATACCATCATTAATCGCCCTAAAATATTTTTTAATTTCATTTTTTCTTTTCGCAGTGGCTGGCTCATGACCATGATACATCACATGATCTGCATTGGCCTGCTGAGTTCTAAACTGTAAATTTTTTTGTTCAAATTCATAGCCTACGCGATCTTGTTTACTTGCAGGAATTAAATCGTCGATAATAATTTCGGCGTAACTGTGCTTGGAACATTTGTATAATTTAACATCACTTAAGGCTAGCGACATTAAATAAAATTCACCATCGCCAACAAACATGGGCATTAATGGTTTTAAATAAAATTCTGTAGACACATAGTTAAATTCTTTAAAGTGCACAGGAAGTACAAATTTTTCAAAAACCCCATTGGCTAAAAAAATGGCTAAACCATCAGAAAGATTTCTCCAAAACGAAACATCTTCTATAAGTTCCTCTACAGGTCTTACAAAATTGCTAATTTGCCTATTGTCTAAACCCTTTTTAGACAGCTTAGTTTTTACGTCTTTTAATTGATTTTTTAAGTACAAGGTATCTTCACGCTGTAAAACTTTTTTTCCTGCTCTGTGGGTAGGTATAAAAATTGAAACACAGTTTTCTTGATTTACCTTATGTAATTCCGCTATTTTTTCTTTAGATATTAAAGTCATATTTTTTAGTTTATAAATTAATAATTAATTAAACAAGTCCCATTTTAAGCCACAACTAAGATACTATCCATAAAGCTGTTACGAAATGATATATATCAGTTCAAAAACGAAAGTTTGTTATTAGTTTTAGTGTTTAAACTTAAAATTTATAAAAATGAATTCTAGTGAAAACGTAATCGTTATTACAGGAGGCTCTGGAGGTATAGGTCAAGCCTGTGCAAGAGCTTTGAAAGGAAATCAATTAATTATTACCGATTATGCGCAAGACACGGTTAATAAAACAGTTGAAACACTAACCAAAGAAGGCTTTAATGTTACAGGGATAGCCTGCGACATTACAAAGCAAAATGACATTGATAAACTTATAAATTTTGTAGCCAAACACGGAGAACTAAAAGCCTTAATCCATACTGCAGGTGTAAGCGGAACAGTTAAAGACTTGAATAAAGTATTTACTATAGATTTAGTGGCTACAGAATTATTAGTTGAGGCTTTTTATAAGCTGGCCACTAATAATTCGGTTGCTGTGCTACTCGCTTCCATGATGGCTCATACAGTACCTGCTAATGAAGAATATGATCAAGCACTTAGAAATCCCCTAAAAACAAACGCCTTCGAGACGGTTAAAAAATTTGTTCATGGTAGTTCAGACACCATGTACAACTTTGCCAAACGTGGGGTTAAACTCCTTGTTGAAAAACATGTAGATAAATGGGGAGCGAAAGGCGCCCGAATTGTTTCGGTTTCGCCCGGTGTAATTGAAACACCCATGGCATTAAAAGCTGCAGAAGAGCATCCAGAAAGAATGAAAATGATTAAACAAATGACACCTTTACAACGCAACGGACAACCTAGTGATATTGCCGATGTTATAAATTTTTTAGTTAATGATGGAGCTCGTTTTATTACAGGCACCGATATTTTGGTTGATGGTGGGGTTATTCGTAATATTAAAAAATTAGAACAGCCTAGTGTATAAACTCATTCGGTTCTCTTTAAATTCAACTCACAAAGGTTACTGCTGTAACAAAAAGCGTCCATAAACCAACACCATTTATAAATAGTAATTCTGTGGCACCGTTTACACCATTTTTTAAAATAGAAAGCCCTACTGCTATGACTGTAAGTACAATAATTGCCATTCCTGATAAGCCTAAAAATTGCATCTCTGGAATGGCTATAAGTATAGCCTGAAAGGTAATAATAAGCGCTGGCAGAGATAAAAACACAACTACAGCTAATACATTATGAAGTAAACGCTGTAATGTTGGCCCAAGACTCTTAAAACTATAAGGTTTTAAATTATGCGGTACAAATGCCAGTAAAGCAAGCGATGCGAAACCCAAGTCTATATATTGCATAAGTTTGGTGTGCTGGCCTAGATCGTAATACTGTGTTAGCAACCAAAAGAAAACATAAGTGAATATGGCTGTACCAAAAAGCATCCATTTATAGCCTTTTACAAAGGTATTGCCATAAAGGCTCTTGTTACTTAAAAAACTAAGGGTTTCGTTTTTTAAGTCTAATTTTACATGCTGTAACGCTTTTTTTATCGCGTAAGGTAATAGGCTTGCTTGCGCAAAACCAATAAGTAAAATGCCCAATTTTGTAAAAATCATGAGTTTATCGAATTTACTAAAACGCTAACAAATCAAAGTTACAATACCTTATTTAAATCGCATCTTTATACGCCATTACCAATTTAAATTGGTGCTCTATTACTTTTAAGATAGCTTTATTTTTATAGCTACTAATTATACCAAATAGGCGACGGTTTTTGCAATTCAAAGCCTTGTAATCGAAAATCATCATTTTTAATTGCATTCGTTTTAAATATATTATTGCCTTGCCCCGGAATGCTTGGGTAAAAAGATAAAGATAATTGGAATGAATTGAAGACCAAATAATCATTTCTTATGATCAATCCAACACTAAAAGACGAGTATAACTTATTATTAATGTAACGTACCTTTTCATCTTTAATCATAGCCAAATTAAGGTTTAAGTATGGGTTAAACTTAAAACTCAAAATTTTCCATGGCGAATAAAATTGCGTTTGAAGAGAGAGCACATATTTTGATGTGCCCATTAAATTACTATTAAAACCAGGTATACCAATGCTGCTTTTACGTTCTTCTTCATTACCGTAAAAACTTCTAAAACCATTTGCTTCGTCAATTGTTAAACGGTCTCCAATAGAGTTCAAGCGATTTTTACCAATTAAAACCTCTGGCTTTATAAACTGGCGCATTTTCCATTTGCTTCCTAAAGGAATTAAATTGGTAAAATAATTAATACTAAAGGAATAAGCGGCTTGTTCGGTTTTCGATTTTTTAAGAAAGGTTCCAAACTCAAAATTAGCACTAAAATATCCCCAATTATAGTAGTTGCCGTGGGCTATTTTTGCTCCTAAATAAAATCTGTTTTGTTTGTTCTTATATTGATTACCAAAAGTAAAAGCATAAACATCTCCTATGGGTACGTTTTCTATAATACCATCTCTAAACAAGTAACGTTCTTCTATAAACTGTCTTGACGAAATACCGATACTTCCCAAATAAAATGTTTCGTTTGAAAAAAACTGGATATCATCAAACTCAAGTCCTGGTTTTTCACGATAATCTTTATTGAGAAACCTAAACGAGCTAATAAGGTTTGCACTTCTTTCTCTTTCAGATTTGCCTTTAAATAGATGAAATGAATAACCCGCCCAGAAATCTTGCGATTGGTATTTAAAATTCTGACTTATAAATTCCTGATTGACATTAGGTAAGAATTCTCTTTTAAATTGCTGATCAAAATACATACCTGCCGCCCACTTTGTATAGGGTGAAAAAAACGGCCTTACGATATTAAACCAATTGCTATAAGAATCGTCAAGACGAGACGTATGTGCAAGCGTACTACTAATATAAGAGTTTTTAAAGTTGGGCATTCTATACAAAAAACTAGGTGCTGTTTTACCATCATCAAACCTGTTTTCAAGCCCTAGATTTAATCGATGCCCAAAACCTAGATAATTATACTCTGTTAATTTCAAATTCATTCTCGTATTGGAAGTTGAAACTCCTGGCACTAAACTCCAAGCATCTATTGTTTTAATATATACATCAACAGAATCGGTACTTTTATCTGGGTGTTTAACTGTAATTTCAACAGATCTTATAAATCTTTGAGAACGTATTAATCGCTCAGATTCTTTAATTAATAAACTATCTAACAAACTGTTCTTTTTAAAAATTATATAGTTCTTAATAGCAAAATCTTTAGATCTTACATGCAGTTTATTTCCTGTTTTTTCCAACCAACTATTTGCTGTTTCTGTACTATCTGTAAGTGAAACACCAAAAGGATCATGACTCTTAACTATGATATCTCTAATAATTTTCCCTTCAAAAGGACTGTAATTTTGACTTTTTGAAGCGATTTTTTCATTTTTAGGTTTATCTTTAGATTTAAATATTAGCCAATGTAACAGTTTTGAGGGTTTGGTTTTTTTAGAATAATCTTCAATTCTTTTATAAATAACCGCTGTAGAATCCTTTTTTTGCTCTTCTACTTGTGAAAAAGAATAACTAAAACTACAGATACAAAGTATTATAAGAAATTGATTATTTTTTAAAAACTTCAACATTAAGTGTTAGCTTATTATAAAAAGATGTTTTTCTACTTTGGGTAGCGTTCTAAAAAACATAAACAATTCTAACATTCTGATAACCCTAGATACAGCCTATTGTCTTATATGAATTTTAAAACGCTACTAGTCTTGTGCTTTCATTAGCACCGTTCGATGTGGATATGGAATATCGATACCTGCTTCGTCAAACCGTTTTTTAATGCTTTCTAGTACATCACACTTTAAATTGTAAGCATCAGCATAATTAAGTGTCCAGGCCCAAGCTCTTAGATTTACAGACGAATCTCCCAATTCTATAACCGCCGTTCTTACCATAGGTTTATTGTCTTTTTTCTCTAAAAGTGTACGGTTGTCAAGAATTAACGGATGATTCTCACATTCTTCTTTCATAATTAATTTAGCTAAATCGATATCGCTTTCATATGATATTCCCATTTCTATGAACTCGCAAGATTTGTGTTCGCCTAAATCGTAATTTATTAGTTTCTCTTTATTAATAACGGCATTTGGAATCACGATCATTCTATTTTCGGTATTCCTTATTACCGTATGACGCAAAGTAATATCGGTTACGATACCCACCATACTGTCTGAAACCTTAATTCTATCCTTAATTTTAAATGGCTTAAAAGCTATAATAAATAAACCGCCTGTAATATTGGCTAGAGCTTCTTGAGCGGCAAAACCTGCAATTAAAGTTAATATTCCTGCACCACCAAGTGCGGTTTGTGCCACCCCTTTTAAAGATGGAAAGGCCAATGAGACTAATAAAACCCCTGCAAGACTTATAAGCGCTATAACAACATAACGCAAAAACTTATAATTAGTAGGGTCGTTGTTTGCAGCATTGGTTTTATTAATTTTATAATTAAACCAAATATTAGCAATTGTAATTGCTACAATGGTAATTACCGATATAATACCCAAGTAACTAAATAGCTTAAAGTAGTCAATAAAATCGGTGCGCTTCTCGGTTTTAATAAATATAAGACTAAGCGCAATAACACCCAGAACTAACCAAAGTGTTTTTAAAATGCGGTTTATTAAATTTATTGATTTAACAGGCGATCCTGGAAAATGTTCTTGTAATTTTCGATGCAGCCATTTGTGTAAAACTCTAGTTAATATATAGAGTGCCAAAACAATGACAAGAACTATAACAACGTATATGATATCAGATTTATAAGTTTCTAAAAATTTATTCATAGGATTAAAACGAGTTAATTAAAAATTGATTCTTATTTAAAGTTTGTTATGCTTTATGCTGTTTAAAAATAGTCATTAAAAACACAGAAATCTAGAGAGTTTACAAGAATTTTATACAATTACTGTATCCTTTGCTTAAATTAAATTTTCTATTTCTACTGTTTTTGCTTTTGAATCTATAAACAGGGTATTCAATCGGTTCGAATAATTTTGAGGTGCAAAAAATATGTTTAAACATATATCTTGGCTAAACGTTTTATTCTCGATACCAATTTCTATAATTTTTTCAGTAAAATTCACATGGTTCCCCGAAATCCTTCAAATTAATATCTTTATAGAAAACAGTTAATTACCTAAGTTTAATAGCACCACCATCTGCCATCAGAGTTTGCCCGGTCATATACTGGCTATCATCGCCTAATAAAAAAGCAATAATGGGTGCCACATCTTTTTCTGGGTCACCAAAACGACCTAAGGGAATTTTATCTGCAGAATCTTTGTACTGCTCGGGGAATTTGGCTTTCCAATGCTTTACACCATCTGTGAGTGCCATGGGGCATACTACATTTACTCGAATATTATCATCTGCCCATTCGTTTGCGGCCACTCGACTCAATCCGCGAATGGCTTCTTTTGCTGCGGCATAACTCGCTTGATTTTTTTGTCCGCTTAATCCTGCTCCCGAACCAAAATTAACAATAGAACCACCATGTTTTGATAATTCTGGATAGGCCGCTTTCATAAAATATAAAGTGGCGTTTAATCCGGTACCAAAAGACAAAGCCCAATCGTCTTCAGTAAGTTCCATTAAGGGTTTTTGTCTTGAGGCATGCGCGTTGTTTAAAAGACCAGTAAGTTTTCCAAATTTTGAAATGGCTAAGGCGACCGCCTTCTCGGCAGTAAGCATTTTAGAAACATCGCCGTTTAAAAATACAATTTTATTGGGATTCTGGGCGGCTATGCGCTCGCCGGCTTCATCATTAATATCTACGGCTATAACCGATGCACCCCGATCAACAAGAACTGTTGTTATGGCGGCTCCTATACCTGCCGCACCTCCAGTAACTATAACCACTTGGTTTTTTAAATCTTTCATATTATTTTAATTATGTGCTTTAAAATGTTCAGAAAACAAAACTAAAGGATGTAAAACTCGAGCACAATGACATTAATCACTTAAAATAAAAAACAGCCTGTCTTATATTTATTATGGCATTTAAATACAAAAGAGACCTGCTAATAACCCAATGCAGAGCTCAGAATAAATCGGCTAATAAAAACACATCTTATTGGTTGCAAGACTTACTTGAAAGCCAGCTCCAAATCATGAAAAAGCACGAAACTGACTAATATCATTTCACAAAACACTAATAGTAAATATTTTAACATCACAAACATCAATTTTAGCGCATTCCAGCTGAAATACACCAAGCAAAAAATCATAAATCTTTTAATAGAAGATATAACTAAAACTGAAAAGATATGAAAGATGAAATTAGGTTGTACATGTTTCAAACAGGCGTTTTGAAATGCAAGGAGAACAATATTAAAATGAACGCCTCCTTAGATCCGTACGAAATTCCAGTACCTTGGTATTTTATTAAACATCCCAAAGGTAATATTGTAATTGATGGTGGCAACGCTGTTGAATGTGCTACCAATCCCAAAGAGCATTGGGGTGGAATAACAGATGTTTACTGGCCCGAGATGAAAGCAGAGGAAGGCTGTGAAAACGTTATTAAAGGTTTAGATATCGATCCCGCTTCTATTAAGTATGTTTTACAATCGCATTTGCATTTAGACCACACGGGTGCTATAGGCAGGTTTCCCAATGCCACTCATATGGTACAACGCAAAGAATATGAATATGCGTTTACTGCCGACTGGTTTGCTACTGGAGGCTACATTCGTAAGGATTTTGACCGTCCTAATTTAAAGTGGCATTTTCTTGAAATCGAAAAAAACGAAATTTACGATGTCTATGGGGATGGCGTTATTAAAATCATCCCTACTCCTGGGCATTCGCCGGGGCATTGTAGTTTTTTAATCACATTACCCATTGATGGAGCTATCTTACTCACCGTAGATGCCGCATACACCATCGACCATTATGAAGACAAAGCGCTACCAGGCTTTTTAGCCTCTGCGGTAGATGCTGTAAGATCGGTAGCTAAATTAAGGGAAATAGCTGCTATAAATGATGCCTTGGTAGTTACTGGACATGACCCAGAGGCCTGGGGAAAATTTAGAAAAGGGCCAAAACAATTTTACAAATAAAAACGTATAAGATGAAAACTAGAGCTGTAGTATTACATAAAATTGGCCATGAACGGCCTTATCATAAAACCAAACCACTAACTATTGAAGAAGTAGAGTTGGACGATCCAGGCTTCGAAGAGGTCTTAGTAAAAATAAAAGCGGCAGGAATTTGTCACTCCGATTTATCTGTGGTCGATGGCAACAGGCCACGTCCCGTACCCATGGTACTAGGTCATGAAGCTGCTGGTGTTATTGAAGAAGTTGGTGACCATGTGAAGGGGTTTAAAAAAGGAGATCACGTTGTTTTTGCATTCCTTCCGTCGTGCGGGCAATGTAAATATTGCCAATCGGGAAGAACCGCGCTTTGTGAGCCAGGAGCTGCTGCAAATACTGCTGGCACACTTTTAAATGGTGATAGAAAAATAAAAAAAGACGGAAAAAGTTATTACCATCATTTGGGCGTTTCAGGTTTTGCAGATTACGCTGTAGCTTCTATTCACTCCTTAGTGAAAATTGATAAAAAAATTCCGTTTGATGTGGCTGCCATTTTTGGATGCGCGATATTAACAGGGGTTGGTGCTGTGGTTAACACGGCCAAAATGCGTGCAGGAGAGTCTGCTTTGGTAGTAGGACTTGGTGGTGTTGGGTTATCGGCGATATTAGGAGCCCAAGCTGCAGGAGCTTCAAAAATAATTGGCGCAGATATCAGTCAATATAAACTAGATATTGCGAAAGATTTTGGAGCCGATGAGGTTGTAAATTCTGGCGATAAAGATGCTATGGATAAAGTAAAAGCCATGACCAATAAAGGCCCAGATATTGCATTAGAATTTGCTGGTGCGATGCCCGCTTTAGACTTTGCTTTTAACGCTACCAATAGAGGTGGCAGAACCGTAACCGCAGCCTTACCTCATCCCGATGCGCGTTTATCACTTAATCCGCTTACTTTAGTTGGACAGGAGAAATCACTTAAAGGCTGTTATTTAGGAAGTAGTTCTCCAAAAGTAGATATTCCCAATCTTATGGACATGTACCAAGCAGGGCGCCTACCTGTAGAAAAGCTAATTACCCACCATTTAAAACTGGAAGATATTAATGAAGGTTTTGAACGGCTAGCGGCTGGCGAGGCCATTAGACAAGTAATACTATTTGATTAAACTGAACCTATGAAAAATTATAAAAATTTAATATTCGAAGCATCCTATGTTAACGGAGAATGGATTAAAGATTCTGATGAAAAAGTAGCTGTAAAAAACCCTGCCGATGGCTCGACTGTTGGCTATGTTTATAATAACGATGCTACCACCATTAATAAAGCTATCGATGCCGCCTACGACGCTTTTCCTAATTGGAGAAAAAAAACTGCAAAAGCACGTTCTGGCATTCTTTTAAACTGGTATCAGCTCATTATGGAAAACAAAGATGAGATTGCTCATATTATGGTTCTTGAGTCTGGTAAACCTTTAACCGAATGTAAAGGTGAAATCGATTACGGCGCTGCATACATACAATGGTATGCAGAACAAGGCAAGCGAAATAATGGCACTGTAATTCCGGGATTTACTGAAGATAGACGCATCTCGGTTATTAAGCAACCCATAGGCGTAGTGGGCTCCATAACACCATGGAATTTCCCCATAGCCATGATTACACGAAAAATTGCGCCTGCATTGGCAGTGGGCTGTCCCGTTGTGGCGCGCCCCAGCATATTAACGCCTTTTACAGCTTTGGCTTTAGCGCATCTTGCTCATAAAGCAGGTTTTCCAGAAGGTGTCGTTAATATTGTGGTAGGCAAAGATTCTTCAGCCATGGGTAAAGCACTTTGCGAACACCCAAAATTGGCTAAATTATCCTTTACAGGGTCAACACGGGTTGGGAAAATTTTAATGAAACAATGTAGTGATGGTCTTAAAAAATTAAGCTTAGAATTGGGTGGTAATGCCCCTTTTATCATTTTTAATGATGCTAATATCGATGATGCCGTGAAAGGCGCCATTGCGGGAAAGTTTAGATTTTCTGGACAAACCTGTGTATGTGTAAATCGCTTCTTGGTTCAAGATGAAGTATATGATGAATTTGTTGAAAAATTTGTAGCTCAAGTAAAAACCTTTAAAATTGGTAACGGTTTGGAAACAGATGTGAATTTTGGTCCACTTATAAACAAAGAAGCCATTACTAAAATGGAAGATTTTGTAGAGGATGCCATACAACAAGGTGGTACACTAGCTACTGGTGGTAACAAAATAGATGATTACTTCTTCGAGCCTACAGTTATTACGCAGGCCAACGCTAAAATGAAGTTTGCTAAAGAAGAAATATTTGGCCCTATCGCTCCTATCTTCAAATTTAAAACTGAAGACGACGCTATTAATATGGCAAACGACACCGAGTTTGGCTTAGCTTCCTATTTTTATACCAACGATTTAAACCGTTCCATTCGAGTAAGCGAAGCCTTGGAGTATGGTATGGTTGGACTTAATGCAGGTTTAATTTCGAGTGAAGTAGCGCCCTTCGGCGGCATAAAACAATCTGGACAGGGTCGCGAAGGTTCTGTTTACGGATTAGATGATTTTGTGGAATTAAAATACATTTGCACAGGAAGTGTAAAATAATAGCACCAAAAATAAAGACTTCTATTAAAAATAGGGCTTTTACCTTATCTTTTTTAGGAGTCCTTATTATCATGTAACGGGGTTAAACACCTTCAAAATTAGAAACAAATAATAACATATAATTTTAGATTTGTAAAGCGAATGTATCACCTTGTTTAATTAAATTTGCATAAAAAAGATATGTTTAGTCAAGGTCAAATTATTTTCGGTATCCTATTTTTTATTGTCTTTGCTATCATTATTGGTGTCATGTACAGAAAAGATTTAAAACTACATCAGCGGTATTATAAAGGCAGTTTATGGATGCTCCTTGCTTTTATTTCGTTTATCTTGTTTATCGCTGCTATTAAATTCTTTTTAAAGTGATTTAAATCAATTCAATAGTTAAAAATTAACTAGCCTAACCACCCCTCTCGATCTAAGCTTCTGTATTGAATGGCTTCACTAATATGAGTGCCATTAACCTGAGTAACGCCCTCTAAATCTGCAATGGTTCTAGACACTTTCAGTATTCTATCGTAGGCGCGCGCCGATAAATTTAAACGCTCCATAGCTGTTTTTAATAATTGCTTTGAAGCTTCGTCTAAAACGCAGTACTTACGAATTTGTTTGGTATTCATCTGTGCGTTATAATGTACTGCATCAGAATCTTTAAAACGTTCGGTTTGTATTGCCCTAGCTGCAGTAACACGTTTACGGATATCAACAGAAGATTCACCTTTTCTGTCGTCTGAAAGTTTTTCAAAAGGCACGGGAGTCACTTCGATGTGGATATCAATGCGATCTAATAAAGGCCCCGAAATTTTACTTAAATAACGTTGCATTTCGGCAGGACTTGAAGTTACGGGAGCGTTGGGGTCGTTAAAATAGCCGCCAGGACTTGGGTTCATACTAGCCACCAGCATAAACGACGACGGGTAAGTTACGGTGAATTTTGCTCTTGAGATGGTCACCTCTCGATCCTCTAAAGGTTGTCGTAACACTTCTAAAACATCGCGTTTAAATTCTGGTAATTCATCTAAAAACAAAACCCCATTATGCGATAAAGAGATTTCTCCCGGTTGCGGGAAACTACCTCCGCCAACAAGGGCGACATTCGAGATGGTGTGATGTGGGCTACGAAACGGACGTTGTGCCATTAATCCCGTATCTTTTACACGACCCACCACCGAGTGTATTTTGGTGGTTTCTAAAGCCTCATGCAGTGTCATTGGTGGTAAAATACTAGGTAATCGCTTGGCTAACATGGTTTTCCCAGCTCCCGGTGGCCCTATTAAAATAATATTATGTCCGCCAGCCGCCGCAATTTCCATACAGCGTTTTATGCTTTCTTGCCCTCTAACATCAGAGAAATCGAATTCTGGAAAGTCTAAATTTTTCTCGAATTCTTTTCGGGTGTTTATTATGGTTTGCTCCAGAGCTTCCCCTTTATCAAAGTAATTAATAACTTCACTTATGTTCTCTACGCCATAGACCTCTAAATGATCTACAATAGCAGCTTCTTTGGCATTTTGTTTTGGTAATATAAAGCCTTTAAAACCTTCTTCTCTTGCCTTTACTGCAATGGGTAATGCGCCTTTTATGGGTTGTAAAGAACCATCTAAAGACAGTTCGCCCATAATTAAATACTGATCTATATTTTCGGCTTTAATTTGATTTGTAGAGGCTAAAATCCCAAGCGCTAGCGTTAAATCGTAGGCAGAGCCTTCTTTGCGTAAATCGGCCGGCGACATATTAATTATTATTTTTTTGCCCGGTATTTTATAGCCGTTATTTTGAAGTGCTGCCGCAATTCTGTAATTACTTTCTTTAATCGCATTATCTGGCAAACCTACTAGATGGTAACCCACACCTTTATCGACGTTAACTTCAACCATAATCGTAGTTGCTTCAACTCCAAAAACTGCACTTCCAAAAACTTTTTTAAGCATAATTTCTATTTACTTCTTAAATGTAAGAAATGTATTTTAAATATTTATGCTCTCATGGGTAATAATAAGTTCTATATTCTAAATGAACATGCCATGAAAACAAATGCTCTTCAATGTAAAACAGCGCCTTTAATTTTAGATGTTCTTGCTGAATCTTTATCACCGTATTTTAAACTATAACCCTATATAACTATCGTAACCCTAAATAAATAAGACAGTACTCCCACCATGTCAATCATAATTTGAACACAAAAACAGAAATAAGATAAATTTGTCCTAATTAAATATAAACCTTAGCTTTGCCTCCTATTACGCGTATATTAAAAAATTAGTATCCAAACGCCCTTATACCATATTAAGATTTAACACTCATAAAACCAAAAACGATTAAAACCTATGAAAACCGCATCTTTAACCAATAACATAAGCTACAAAGAAGACAAACCAAACGTAAGTGTTTTGTTTAAAACGAAAACCACCAAAGAAATTAGAATCCTTATGAAAAAAGGACAAATCATGGAGGAGCATAAAGCCCCACAACCCATAGTTATTGAAATATTTGAAGGTGCTATCGATTTTGGAGTAAATGGCGAACAATTACTACTTAAAAAAGGCGATTTAATCACTTTAGAAGCACATGTTCTTCACGATTTAACATGCGTTGCTGATGCTATTGTGAGATTATCAATATCGAACTTAGATGATGAAGAGCGTGTTAAAAATGTGGCAAGTTAAATAGAATATGTGATAAGGTCCTCTATTTGGAGATTCTCGAGCCTTTAGAAAATAACATTTAGTGTTTGTATGTAAAGTGTCATAATCTCATATTTGCTGTGAGATCTTGACACTTTTATTTCATAACAAAAAACAAATATTTATTTTTCGCAATTCAGCAAAAATCAATTCGACAATTTACTACAGGGCCACTATTTATTGCTCACAGATTACCCAAACCAGCCTTCTGGCATGCGGGTAACTGAGATGCTTTATTCTTATGGCAAGAAACGGAGCTACAACTAAATTTAAAAATAAAATTATTTTAGAACGTCCTGAATAAACTCCAACGCACGTCGCTCATTATAATACACATTTTTTTTATCAATAAATCCAACATGCCCCCCATGATTAGGCATTTCTAAATACAAATTAGGATTGGTTTTAGCGTCTTTCACTGGGTAACATTCTGGAGATAAAAACGAATCGTTAAGTGCGTTTATAATTAAAGTAGGCTTTTCTATATTTTGAAGAAATTGCAAACTGCTACTTTTTCTATAATAATCGTTTGCATCTTTAAAACCGTGTGCTTTAGAGGTGTAAACATCATCAAAATCTATAATAGTTTTAATAGATTTAATATCTTCAACACTAAGAAAATCTGAAAACTGAGCTTGTTTACTTTTTAAGCGTTCAACCAAATATTTTTTAAACCTTTCGTGATATAAAATATTTTTAAGTGAGAGCATTTCTTTTGCAGCCCCTTCTAAATCGCAAGGTACAGACACTGCAATAGCCGCCTTAATTTGCTCTGGAATACGGTTACCCTCACCCAAATATTTTAAAATAATATTAGCACCTAAACTAATCCCTTTTAAATAAATTTCAGAATATTGGGTTGTGAATATGATGTGCTGTATAACGTCCATCAAATCGTCGGTAGAGCCCGAATGGTAACTCCTATATTTTAAATTAAGCTCACCACTACATCCTCTAAAATTTACACCTACCGCATCTATTCCATTATCGTTAAATAATTTAGCCGCACCCGTTATATAAGGGCGTTGCGCGTGCCCTTCCAATCCGTGCAATAAAATAATAAGTTTATTGCTATTGTTATTCGACAAACTCCAATCTAAGTCTATAAAATCCCCATCACTTAAAGTAAGGCGTTCTCGTTTTTGATGTACCGCTTTTACCCGTCTAAACAATCCAGAATATACGGTTGATATGAATCCGTTTTTAAGATAAAATCGTGGTTTGTAAGTTGATTGTATTACTGGCATATTTAATTGACTTCTAAAGCTGTAAATTTAAAAATTTCTCCGTTAAACAAACCTTTATCACTTAATTTTAAAGCAGGAATGACTAATAATGCCATAAACGACAAGGTCATAAACGGTGCACTAAGTGTACTACCTAATTGTTTGGCCATTGTATCTAGTGCTTCGTATTGTTTACCAACAGTCTCACCGCTTTTATCACTCATTATACCCGCAACGGGAAGTGGTAGAATTTTTTCTTCGGAATGGGAAACTGCAGCTATACCACCTTTATTATTAATTAATAAATTTACAGCTTGGCAAATGGCTTCATCGGAAACACCAACGGCAATTATATTATGAGAATCGTGAGCAACAGACGAGGCGATGGCACCAGTTTTTAATCCAAAATTTTTCACAAAGGCTATGGCTGGTTTTTCATTTTGATATCGATTAACAACCGCCATTTTTAATAAGTCTTTTTCAACATTAGACACTAAATTCCCGTCTTTAATTGAAGCTACTTCAACACGTTCGTTTGTCACTAATTGGCCTTCTAAAGCTTCAATAACTCGAATTTGTTGTGCTGAAGATTCAAATCTAAAATCTGAAACTTTCTTTTTGTTGCAATCAAAATTATTTAACAATTCGATTGAAACAGCGTCAATTAAAGCTGTATTATTATTAAAAACTAAGTTTCCGCTTATAAAAGTTTGCAGGGTGTTAAAATCCTTTAAATCTTCTACTATAATACAATCGGCATCATCTCCTTCTTGTAATAAACCAACTTCTAGATTATAGTGTTTTACCGGATTTACACAGGCCACTTGCAGCACTTTTAAAACGTCCATTCCTTTGGCCACAGCTCTGGCGCAAAGCTTATTAATATGGTTATCTAATAAATCGTCTGGATGCTTATCATCACTACAAAACATCATGTTTTCAAAATGTTTTGGAAGCAAATCAATTAAAGCTTCAAAATTTTTGGCAGCACTACCTTCGCGAATTAAAATCTTCATGCCTTTTTGCAGTTTTTCTAAGGCTTCATCAAAAGTGAAACATTCATGATCTGTAGAAATCCCAGCATTTATATATTTTGTAATGTTATCACCTCTTAATCCTGGTGCATGACCATCAATAGGTTTGTTATAATGTTTTGCCCAGGCTATTTTGTTCAAAACCTCATCATCATCAAACAAAACTCCAGGGTAATTCATCATCTCTGCCAGATATTTAATGTCTGGGTTTTCAAGAAGTTTTTTAATCGCCTCGGCATTTATTACTGCTCCTGCTGTTTCAAATGCAGTTGCTGGAACACATGATGGCGCCCCAAAATTAAATTTAAAAGGCGTCTGTTTTCCGTTTGCAATCATAAACTCCACACCTTTTACACCTAGCACATTTGCAATTTCATGAGGATCTGAAACCGTTGCCACCGTGCCATGAGTTACCGCTATACGCGCAAACTCACTGGGAACAAGCATAGAACTTTCAATATGTATATGGGCATCGATAAAACCAGGCAGTATAAAATGATTCACATTATGGCTTTTTTCTGTAACAGATTTAATTTTGTCGTTTTCAATTAAAACCTCCCCTTTAAAAATGCGTTTATTAACAACATCGACTATGTTTCCTTGTAATTTCATATGTATTCATGCTCTGGACGCATGGCTTTTAAATGGTCTTATTTTAAGCTTATTTTCAAAATCTGTTTTGTTTTATCGGTGACTTTAAAACGATTATCTGCTCTTCTACCAATTACCCAAACAATATCGTTTTGCGAGCACAATAACCAAACCTTTTCTTTGTCTAAAAGCGACAGCTTTTCATCTTTAAAGTACTTACTTAATTTTTTCTTCCCTTGCATTCCAAAGGGATAAAAGGTATCGCCTTCCTGCCACTTCCTGACGCTTAAGGGAAAACTTAAGCGATCTTGATCTACATAGATAGTATGGCTTTGATTTACAGAAATAGCATCTACTTCTTTAAAAAATAGGGTTCCGAAAGAGGTTTTAACAGGCTGCTCTTTTTCTGTAATTAAAATAAACGCACTTTCTTCCCGCTCTATTTCACTTAACAAGAGATGGGTTCTATCTTTTAATAATCGATGTGTTTTTGAAAAGACTTGTTTTCCAGACTGTGCGTCTAAAAGCTTTAAAATATCGTCCCATGCTGTAAATCCATATGCTTTAAAAACTTCGTATAAATAAGCTTTTGAATTATTCACTTTTTTAAATTCTGAAATCTTAAATGCGATGTGATTAGCATCTATTTTAACAATAGCACGCTTTAAAACGGCATTTACACTCTCGTCTACAATAGCGGCTGTATCGTTTAAATGACTAAGCGTATTTTGAAAATTTTGTAGAAATTGTGGATTCACTTCTTTTAACATAGGAATCACATCGTGTCGTATTTTATTTCGCAAATATTTTGTTGAAGCATTAGTAATATCTTCTTGCCATTTTAAATTTTTCGTTTGGGCATAAGCTTCAATCGCTGCTCTAGAAAATGGTAATAAAGGCCTAACTAATTTATTGTTAATAACCGGAATCCCGGTTAAACCTTCTAAACCGGTACCACGGGACAGATTAATTAAAAAGGTTTCTAAATTATCGTCGGCATGATGCCCTGTAAGAATATAATCGAATTGCAATTGTTCCGCAAGGTCTTCAAACCAAGTATAACGCAACTCTCGAGCCGCCATTTGTATTGATATTTTATTTTGTTTAGCGAAATCTTGGGTATCAAAACGTTCTATAAAAACTTCTAAATCTAAATGTTCGGCTAAATCTAAAACGAAGGCTTCATCGGCATCACTTTCTTTTCCTCTTAAATTAAAATTACAATGTATTAAGGTGATATCTAATGGTATTTGGCGGCATAAATGGGTTAATACCACACTATCTACACCTCCAGAAATGGCAATTAACAGTTTGCTACCTTTAAGAAAAGACAGCGTATTATTGATATGATTTTGGAATTGTTCTTGCACTTTTCAAAGTTAATATTTATTTCATCGCACAAAGGCGCAAAGGTGTAAAGTTTTATAGGTCTTGTTTTAGCTCTATAAATCTAGATATAAACCTATGTTAGCAACTTAAACTTATCAAATGATTTTAATGCTGTAAAACCTCATGCATCGCTTTGGCTTTTACTAAACATTCTTCGTACTCTTTTAAGGGATCACTTTTTGATGTTATGGCACTGCCCACAGAAAATGAAATGTATTTTTGGGTGTGATTGTATAAAATACTGCGTATCACTACGTTAAAATCGAAATCACCACGGGGTGTAATATAGCCCACTGCTCCAGAATATAAACCACGTTTGGTTTCTTCTAAATTTTCAATGATTTTCATTGCCGAAATTTTGGGCGCACCCGTCATACTCCCCATAGGGAACGTACTCTTTATAACATCAATAGGATGCGTGTTTTCTTCAATTTGCGATGTAACGGTCGATATCATTTGATGGACTTGATCAAAACTATATACTTTACATAATTCTTCAACTTTTACACTTCCTTTTACTGCTGTTTTAGATAAATCGTTACGCACCAAATCGACAATCATAATATTTTCGCTACGCTCCTTTTCATCTTTTGCTAAATCGTTTTTTAACAATTCATCATCTTCAAAATTGTGAGATCGCCTTGCTGTGCCTTTTATAGGCTGAGAAATAATAGTGTTTTGGTCTTTTTTTAAATAGCGCTCTGGTGAAGCCGATAATACATACTTATCGCTAGATTTTAAAAATGTGGCAAATGGCGCATTAGAAATAGCATTGAGTTTACGGTAAATTTCTAATGGATTTATAAGGCTATTTTCGGCATAAAACTCCATGCAAAAATTAGCTTCATAAATATCTCCACGGTTTATATTGGCCAGCATATTATTTACTTTTTCCAAATAGGCCGCCTTGCTAATGCGTTGATGTATTTTGAAGTTATCCCCTTTGTTTTTAAAAGGAATAGCCCCTTGGTCTTGATAACTTGTAATGTCTTTTAAGTCGGAATCAAATTCATCGTCGACAGCTTTTAAATATTGAATGTCAACTTGATTACCTTTAAAAATAAATATTTTTTTAGGTTGAAAAAAAAACAAATCAGGAAATTCTAAGCCATCGTAATTCTTAGAGCTTAAAACCTCAACATCATTTTTTAAATCGTAGGCCAAATACCCAAAAATCCAATCGTTTACCAAGCTTTGATAATCTTTTAATTTTTCAAATCCATCATAAAAATCGGTTTTAATACTTGTAAACGCATCAACGGCCAAAATGGCATCGAAACTAGAGTGATTTTGCTCGTAGTTATTGGAGTCTAACCAAACAACATCGTCAAATTGCTGCGCCCAAGCCAATAGCTGGACTTTAAAATTTTTTACTGATGTGGTTTTATGGTGAAAAGTTGTTCTCAATAAGAAAATTTTTATGTGCAAAGTTACTTAGAATACTTAAAAAAGTATGAGTTTTGTGGCTTGAAGTGATTAAAATATAATTCTTATGCACGTTTTACAAAACACTAAACTAAAAATAGCCGTAAAATCTATTGGAGCGGAGCTTTGTGAGATCGCTTCTGTAAAACATAAAACAGCATTTATGTGGGATGCCAATCCTGAAGTTTGGAGTAGCTACGCCCCAAATTTATTCCCTATTATTGGAGCTTTAAAAAACAACACCTATCTATTTGAAGATAAAACATACCGACTTCCAAAGCACGGTTTTGTTAGGCATAATAAAAAGATAAAACTAAAAGAACAAACAGAAAACAGCTTGACGTTTTCGTTAATTTATAACAGTGAGTCGCTTAAAAACTATCCGTTTAAGTTTGAGTTTACCCTCACTTATTTACTAATTGACAACAAATTAAGCCTTATACACCAGATTACAAATAGAGATGATAAAACCATGTACTTCTCTCTTGGTGGGCATCCCGCTTTTAAGTGTCCTGTGTTTAAAAATGAAAAATATGACGATTATTTTTTAGAATTTGAATACCCCGAAAACTCTAAAAACCATTTAATTAACACAGAAAGTGGTTTAATTTCCTCTCACACAGCCCCCTTTTTTAATGCCTCTAACACTGTTGACTTAACCCATGATTTATTTCAAAACGATGCGTTAATTTTTAAAGATCTAAAATCAAAAAAAGTAAGATTAAAAAGTATTAAAAGTGGTGAAATACTATCGCTTAGCTACCATGATTTCCCGTATTTAGGTATTTGGGCAAAACCTGAAGGCGATTTTGTATGTATTGAACCTTGGTTGGGTATTGCCGATTATGAAAACACTAACCAAGATTTTAAAAGTAAAGAAGGAATTTTAACATTGCCAGTAAAAGAAACTTTTAAAGCCTGCTACACTATTGAAGTGCATAATAATCACTTAGTTTAACAAATTAATAGTAAATTTGCAGTCTAAAACAAGATTGTGACCTTTACAGATTTAAACTTAAACACACCGCTATATAACGCTTTAGAAGATTTAGGATTTACCACACCTACGCTAATACAGGCCGAGGCTTTTAATGTGGTAGCCTCGGGAAAAGACATGGTTGGTATCGCGCAAACCGGTACAGGAAAAACCTTTGCTTATATGCTTCCTATTCTTAAAAACTTAAAATTCTCTACACAAGACAATCCAAGAGTTTTAGTTTTAGTACCTACACGAGAGCTGGTTGTTCAAGTAGTTGATGAGATTGAAAAACTTTCTAAATATATAAACAATCGTGTTTTAGGTGTGTATGGAGGCACTAATATTAACACTCAAAAGCAGGCTATTGCTCAAGGTATTGATATTTTAGTAGCCACTCCTGGTCGTTTATATGATTTGGCTTTAAGTAGAGTATTGCAACTTAAATCGATTCAGAAATTAGTGATAGATGAAGTAGATGTGATGCTGGATTTAGGTTTTAGACATCAGCTTATTAACATTTTTGATATCCTTCCTACAAAACGACAAAACATTATGTTTTCGGCTACGATGACTCAAGATGTAGACGCCTTAATTAGTGATTTCTTTAAAAGCCCCGAGCGTGTATCGATAGCAGTTTCTGGCACACCTCTAGAAAACATCTCACAAGCACGATTTGATGTGCCTAATTTTTACACTAAAGTTAACTTACTAGTTCATCTTTTACAAGACCGAGAAACCTTTAATAAAGTTCTCATTTTTGTGGCTTATAAAAGGATGGCAGACCGCTTATTTGAGAAATTAGACACCATTTTTCATGACGAGCTTTGTGTAATTCACTCGAACAAAACTCAAAATTACAGACTGCGAAGTATTGAACAATTTAGAGCAGGTGACAATCGTATTTTAATTGCAACCGATGTGATGGCACGTGGTTTGGATATTGACAATATATCTCATGTTATTAATTTTGATACGCCAGACTTTCCTGAAAACTACATGCACCGTATTGGTAGAACTGGCCGTGCAGAACGCAAAGGTGAAGCGCTTGTTTTTTCTACAGAAAAAGAACAAGAAGCCATTGAAAATATCCAGCAATTAATGCAGATGACCATACCTGTAATAGAGCTTCCTGAAGCCGTTGAAATCTCAAAAGAACTTATTGAAGAAGAACGCCCGCAAATTAAGGAACGTAACAATCCCAAAAAACGCAGAGATGAAGACGCTCCAGGCCCAGCATTTCATGAAAAATCTAAAAAAAATTTAAAAGAAAACTTGGGAGGATCTTATAAGTTTAAAATTGCTGCGAAATACAAAAAACCTAAAACACGTGGCGATAAAAATTACAATAGAAGAAATAAGAGAAAATGATTTTAAGACATCTCAATTCATTTAAAGATTCGGTCTAACATTTTTTTTAACTTTTAACTTTCATTTATCTTCGCAAACAAAAATAATAGATATGAGTATACTTTTGGTTGTACTTGGTTTTGTACTCTTAGTAGTTGGAGGCGAGTATTTAGTAAGGTCTTCGGTAGCATTGTCATTTAAGTTTAACATCTCTAAAATGGTGATAGGTATGACGGTGGTGTCCTTTGCAACTTCGGTACCAGAACTATTGGTAAGCTTACAAGCCGCACTATCAGGCTCTCCAGCAATCGCCATAAATAACGTAGTAGGCTCAAACATTGCCAATATTGGATTGGTTTTAGGGGTAACGGCAATGGTAGGTTCTATAGCTGTAGATAAATCATTCTACAAACTCAACTGGCCAGTAATGATGCTGTTTTCTGTTGCTTTATATTTTTTTCTCCGTAACGACAGTAAGTTATCTCCACTAGAAGGTGCGATTTTATTTGCTGGCCTTATTTTATTTCTACTCGTATTAATTAGAAATATTAAGAAAGATAATAATGTAGAAGAGGTTGACGAAAGTTTAGCCATTGTTTCAAATTTTAAAATAATTATGTGGTTAGTTATTGGGGGCTTATCACTATATTTTGGAAGTGATTGGCTTGTTATTGGCGCCAAAGACATCGCGATTTCTATTGGTGTAAGCGAAGCAGTTATAGGTATATCATTAATTGCAATCGGGACCAGCGTACCAGAATTAGCAGCTTCTGTAATTGCTGCCGCAAAACAGGAAAAAGCAATTTCTTTAGGAAATCTAATCGGTTCAAATATTTTTAACATCGGCTCTGTTTTAGGACTAACTGCCATAGTAAAAACCATTCCTGTAACAGAACCTTCCATATTAAAAAGTGATATTTTCTGGATGCTTGGGTTTTCGGCCGTTCTTTTACCCATGATTTTTATAGGCAAGAAAATGCAAATTAGCAGAGCAAAAGGCTTCTTACTTGTTTTTGCTTATGGCATATTTATGTTTTTGGTGTTTACCAACGGGAAGTTTTAAAAACAACACGCTTTTCTATTTAAGAGAACATGATGTATTTAGTTTTTAATGCTAATTTATGATAGACTCTAATAAGTTTCTGTTATAAAATATAAAATCACCGACATATATATTTTTAATTTACAGCCATTTATAATCCGTTTTTAAATACGGTAGCTTTTATATCTCTTCACTTTAATATTTTGTAAAATTAAGCATAAATTTAGTACAACGATTTTCTTACTAAAGGCCCTATTTTGATTTTACAACAATCCAATTTATTTAAGAACATTGCCCTATTTTCAAAACTCACCTCCTACTTGTTTTTGCCTTAATTTTATAGGGGTGATTTTATAAATTTTCGTTTTTACCTATACACACCCCTGATTTTTAATACCCAATTCATCAAAAAACCCTTGTTTTTACAGTAAATCGAAAAAAATATTGAAAATTTAGTTTCTATTTTAGTTTTTTTTCAAACCAAGTTCCTATTTTTGTTACTCAATCTTGTTATATCATGATGTAACAAACTAAAAATCTAATACATGTCGACCTTAAGATTTCATGCCATTAAAAAATCGTTAGCCTCTAAACCTGTTCCTGTAGACGAAACAGAAAGACGTTCTGATATGTTTGGCAGAAACGTATTTAACGAGAGTTCAATGCGTCAATATTTAACAAAAGATGCCTTTAATGGTGTGATGGATGCCATAAAATTTGGAAAAAAAATAGATCGGAATATAGCAGACCAAGTAGCCGCTTCAATGAAAGATTGGGCTTTATCGAAGGGTGTTACGCACTATACCCATTGGTTTCAGCCTTTAACAGGAGGAACTGCAGAGAAACACGATGCTTTTTTTGAAACTGTTGGAGATGGTATGGCGATTGAAAAATTTGGAGGCACACAATTAGTTCAGCAAGAACCTGATGCCTCTAGTTTTCCTAGTGGCGGTATTAGAAACACTTTTGAGGCACGTGGCTATACGGCCTGGGACCCCACTTCTCCTGCATTTATTTACCGTACAACCCTTTGTATTCCAACTATTTTTGTGGCTTATACAGGTGAGGCTTTGGACCATAAAACACCACTTTTAAAAGCTTTACATGCGGTTGACAAGGCGGCAACTGCAGTTTGTAAATATTTTGACAAAAACGTAAAAAAAGTATCGACTTCTTTGGGTTGGGAACAAGAATATTTCTTGATAGATAAAACGTTGGCCGCATCACGACCAGACATCACCCTAACGGGTAGAACATTGCTTGGTCACTCTTCTGCCAAAGGACAACAATTAGACGATCATTATTTTGGATCCATACCAAGCAGAGCTTTAAATTACATGCGTGATTTAGAAATGGAATGTATGCTTCTTGGTATTCCTGCAAAAACCAGACACAACGAAGTGGCTCCAAACCAATTTGAACTTGCCCCAATTTTTGAAGAAGCGAATCTAGCGGTAGACCACAACTCATTACTCATGGACATTATGAGTCGTGTAGCATCGCGACATCATTTTAAGGTGCTATTTCACGAAAAACCTTTCGCCGGTGTAAACGGCTCTGGAAAGCATAACAACTGGTCTTTATTAACAGATACAGGAGTTAATTTACTAGCACCTGGAAAAACACCAACGAGCAACTTACAATTTTTAACCTTTTTTATAAATACAATAAAAGCGGTAAATAAACACGAAGAACTTCTTAGAGCAACCATTGCATCGGCCAGTAACGATCACAGATTGGGAGCAAACGAAGCTCCCCCTGCAATAATGTCTATATTTATAGGCCAACAACTAACAAAAGTTTTAGACGAATTAGAAGGTGTAACTAAAGGCAAATTATCCCCTCAAGAAAAAACCGAACTCAAATTAAATGTAGTGGGCAAAATACCCGATGTATTACTGGATAACACCGACAGAAACCGTACATCGCCGTTTGCCTTTACAGGAAATAAATTTGAATTTAGAGCAGTTGGCTCTACCGCAAATTGTGGTGATCCTATGACTGTTTTAAACACCATAGTTGCTAAACAATTAAAAGATTTCAAAATTGAAGTTGATACGCTTATCGACGAAAAGGGATTAAAGAAAGACGAGGCCATTTTTAATGTTTTACGTGAATACATAAAAACCTCAAAACGCATTTTGTTTGAAGGCAATGGTTACGGTGAAGCCTGGGAAAAAGAAGCAGAAAAAAGAGGTTTAAGCAACAATAAAAATACACCACAGGCCTTAAAAGCAAAAATATCACAAAAGAGTATTGCGCTGTTTGAAGAAATGGAGGTCATGAGCAAAATTGAAACCGAAGCACGTTATGAAATTGAAATTGAAGCCTATATTAAGCACATACAAATTGAAGGCAGAATATTAGGCGATATTGCTCGTAATCACATCGTACCAATAGCAGTTCAATATCAAAATACATTAATTAAAAATGTTGCTGGTTTAAAAGATATCTTTGGCGAGAATTACAAAGCCTTTGCTAAAGAACAAATTAATTTAATTGAGCAAATATCTAATCATATTGAGAGCATTAATGGCAATGTTACCAAAATGATTAATGAGAGAAAAAAGGCCAATGCCATTGAAGAGGCCGAAATAAAAGCTCACGCATATTGCTACAATGTTAAGCCTTTATTTGAAGCTATTCGATACCACTGCGATAAATTAGAAATGCTAGTAGACGATGAAATTTGGCCACTAACTAAGTATAGAGAATTGCTGTTTACACGATAAATCAAACCTATTACAATACTAAAAAGCATTAATTTTCAATTTATTTCACTAGTGTCCGATTAAAAATATTATCATGCTGTCAATCCTTTTAAAATTAAGAACTTTGCACGATTTTTAAAATGTCACCTTGCTTATTTGAAATAATTATTACGATTTAAAGGAACTATTTTGTTAATTTAAAGTACCTCTGTTTATCTGTTAGCTAGAATCAAGTCTTGGTTCTTATGTCTATTAGCGAAGCGGTCTTATGTCTTTTGTCGGACATTAATGAATTTATTTATATAATTAATACCTTAAAAAAACGTCCTCTTCGGACGTTTTTTTAGTTTAGAACAAGAGATGATATCTCCATTTTAGCTTTAAATTAACAATTTCAATCCCTCCCCTTCGTCTCTTTCATAAATCTTAATATCATCCATTTCATTTGCATTTAGAATGACTACAATCTGAAGTTTTTTATTAATATCCTGAATTTTCGACGCTCTGTAAACAAATAATTTTTTATTTAAAACGGTCTAAAGCATTCCAAACACACTAATTTTAAATGTTAAAAGCAACTACAATTATACGTCTAATAACTTCCAATTTCTAAACTGGAAAAACTTTTTTCGTCAAAAAGTCGTACATAAATTATATAACCATTAAAAACGAGGTGTTTTAATAAAATCTGCAATTTTTCACCCTCTTTTGGTATGACTTAAAAAGTAGCTTTAATATTAATTCGAAGTGTAAACAACAAAAAAATGAAACTTAAAATGAAAACAATGAAACTGATTAAAATAAATTATTTAGTATTAGCATCTATATTTTTATTATTTGCCGTGTCCTCATGTAACGACGATGACGACCAGCAACCAGTAGCAGAGTGTTTTGATCATTTTGGCTATGATGAAAACATGACAAACGGCCCATCCAATTGGGATAACTACTGTGTTGCTGCCGGAACTGTTAATGAATGCGGAAGCATAGAACGCCAGTCTCCTATAAATATAACAGGTGCTATAAGCGACGCCACTTTATCGAACCTCGATATTACATATAACAACTCGTCTACAGACATCATTAACAATGGACATACCATTCAATTCAATTATAATGGTCCAAATTCTAACTTTACTTTCAATGGAGAAACCTATTCTTTATTACAATTTCATTTCCATGCTGGTAGTGAACATACGGTAGACGCTTTACGCCACCCGTTAGAAGTTCATTTGGTACACCAAAATAACACCTCTGGAAACATAGCTGTAATTGGTATTTTCTTTGAGCAGGGTACAGAAAATGCTTTTTTAGCACAATTTACAGAAAACCTGCCACAAGATGAGAACGGGACATATACAGATACCAACCTTAGTTACAGCGCTAATGCTATGGTAGATACATCAGGCGCTTATTACAATTACAGTGGTTCTTTAACAACACCACCATGTTCTGAGATTGTAGAATGGATAGTAATGGAGCAACCTTTACAAGCCTCTCAAGCCCAATTAGACAAATTCTCAAGCATTTTAAACGGTAACTTTAGACCCGTTCAACCTTTAAATTCAAGAACAATTAAGCTGAAAAATTAATTAAAACACACAAAACCGCTCTACTTTTTAAGTTTTAGCAGAAATACCAAAATAAAAAACACCAAAACAGTTTTAATCCAATTCCACCAATTTAATTTTGAAATTTCTCATTGATCATTTTAATTATTTTTTGTTCAGATGAGATAGAAATCGCAAATTCACGAACTCTTTTTTTTACTAGAATAGAAGCGTGAGCTAAAATCAAAGCATAGCCAAAGCTATGGTATTATTTATACCAAAGTATGGGCTAAAAAGAACTGCGAAGCACATCATGAACACCTATTTATAAAATAGAAAGATGTGAGTAAACGAATTATAGGTGACAAGACATGGTTAATTTGGTATTATATATGCTTAACAAAAACTCAGGATTGAAAGGACAGTCCTGAGTTTTTTTTATGACCACCAACAAACATTTTAAATTATATTGACTTTAAATATTCATACCTAAGACCCTTTTCTTTAGAAGCGATTCACGCCAAAGCTTTGAGGTCTTCATGCTGTTATTTACTCAGGCATAGTTTTGTAACTCACCCTATCGCCAACGCCGAGATTCCAATAATCTACAAGCCCAGCATTAACCTCTAAAACATATCTTGCGGGAGCGTTTGATGGTAACGAACTCTCGTCAAACGGTTTGGCGTTTTTTTGAAAACTCACGATGCGTTTCTCTTCATCAATAAAAATTAAATCTAAGGGAATTCTAGTGTTTTTCATAAAAAAAGAACGTGGTCTAGAATCATCAAAAACAAATAACATCCCTTGATTATTTTCCATCGAATTACGATACATTAAACCCGTTTGTATCTCGTAATCGCTAGAAGCTATCTCGATATCGATTTTAATTTTTGTAGAATCGGTGTTGGTTTTAAAAAGTTCCAGTTCACCTTCTTTTGTAAAAGTAACCTCGACCTGCTCAATCACTTTTTTATCTTCTTTACAAGAGCTTATATAAAATACAATAAGCACCAATAAAACTAATTTTGAAAACTTTAAAAACATCTTATTTAGTTACGGTTTTAGATTTGTAAATAAACATAAAGTACAAGCCCATGATTATAAAAGGTATGCTTAACCATTGTCCCGTATTTAAGCCAAACCAATTGATATATTCTTCACCTTGAGGCTCTTTAAAATATTCAATAAATAAACGTATGGTCCAAAGCAGTACTAAAAACAATCCAAAAAGAAAACCTGCTTGATCTTTTTTAGATGTTTTAGAATAAAAAAACCAAAGTATTATAAACACAAAAACATAACAAAAGGCCTCGTATAGCTGTGCGGGATGTCTATAAGGAACAGCTTCTAATAATTCGGAAAATTGCGGATTGGTAGCTACTGCATTATAGGCTTTTTGCACATCTTGTATACCAGTAAGTTGTGTAACTTGACTCTTGTAATAATAATCTTGAATAAACCGAACTCCTAAGCTAGAGTCGGTTACTTTTCCAATAATTTCAGAATTTATAAAATTTCCAATTCTAATAAAAACAGCACCAAAAGCCACAGAAATAACAACGCGGTCTAATATCCAAAGTAAGGACTTATAATTATATTTTTTACGGTATAAATACATCCCTATTATAATACCAATAGCCGCACCATGGCTAGCGAGCCCTTGAAAACCGGTAAACTCAAAACCACCTTTAAACTTAAAAGGTAGAAAAATACTAAAAAAATCTTGGGTTATCAGTTCTGATTGATAAAACAAAACATGCCCCAAACGTGCACCCAGCATAGTTGCCAAAATGGTGTAAATAAATAAAGGATCTAGGTATTCTAACGAAATTTTTTCCTTAGTAAAAATACGCTTCATGATGTACCAACCAATACCAAAAGCAATAATCCACATGAGACTATAAAAATGAAGTTTAAAATTGCCAATAATATCGACACCTGTTATGGGATTCCAATCAAATTTTAAGAGATACATAAGTTATGTTTTTCTGCGTAAATATAAGGTTTGTTATACTTTTAGGCTTGTTATTTAACAATTTCCAAAATCTCCACTTCAAATATGAGATTTGATTTTGGTGGTATGCCTCTATTTCCAGACTCTCCATATGCTAAATGGTAGGGTATAAATAAGGTCGCTTTATCGCCAACGTTTAACTGTTGCAAGCCTTCTTTAAATCCAGATATCATTCTCGCATTCGGACTCAAATCGGCTCTAATAGGTTGATATTGATTCGCGAGTTTACGCTTTTCATTAACTGTATTTAGGGCTTCGGCCGTTTTTAAACTACTTGTTTCTAGTAATTTACCATTTTCAAAAAAAACGGCGTAATGAACCAACACTTTAGAGGTTTCTTTTAAGTCTTCACCAGTTCCTTGTTTTGTAACAACATATTGTAAGCCTGAAGGTAAGGTAATTGCTTTCTCTTTTTGTGCTTTAAATTTTTCTTCTGAAGACTTGATAATTTTTAGTTCTTTTGCTGCTTTTTCCTTTTCTAAACGATCTACCTCTGCAAAATGATTGACAAAAACTTCTGGAGCATCAAATTTCTTAGCTGCTCTGCCTTTTCTTATAATGTTTAATTCTTCAATAAAAACAGCTTCAATAGGTCGGTTTGCTGCCGAAACTTCCACATTAGAAATAGAATCTTGAATGTCTATTCCAATAAGGAGTTCTCCAAACACACTGTGTAAATTATCTAGATTTGGTTTCGGAACTTCGGTTATAAAAAACTGACTGCCATTACTGTTAGGACCAGAGTTGGCCATAGATAGAATCCCAGGCTTATCGTGTTTTAAATCCGCATGAAACTCGTCGTTAAATTTATACCCAGGACCACCAGTTCCATCTCCTAAAGGATCACCACCTTGAATCATGAATCCATCTATAACACGATGAAAAACAAGACCATTATAAAATTTTTTATTCAAATACACACTGTCCACCAGGGTATTTGTACCTTCTGCCAAGCTTACAAAATTGGCTACAGTAACCGGTGTTCGCTCGTAATGTAATTTTGCAAGCATTACACCTTTTGTGGTTACAAACTCTGCATACATGCCATCTTCAAGATTGGGGTATTGCGCTTTACAAGACCATAAACTAATAAAAAGAACTAAAGCTAAAAATTTAATAATTCGCATATTTAATTAGATTGATTAGGGGTAATAGAATTAACCGTGACTTCACAAATAATAGGTAAATTCGAGCCAATCTTGTTTTGGTCTCCATAATAGCCATACGCTTTTTGCGAAGGGAATATGAATGTCACAGTTTCGCCAGATTTCATAAGCTTTAAACCTTCTCGCAAGCCAGTAAACAATTCTTGTTGATCCATAGCATAGGTTTGTGTTTTAATCTCTTCTTTCGAATAAATTGGTACACCATTTAAATCTTTAACATGATAATTAAAGTTTATAATATCGCCAAAACCTGGAGTTTTTAAAGAATCGATTTCGGTTTTAGTGTTATAGTAGTACCAAAATCCACTTTCTGAGGCTTTATAGTTTATGGTACTATCTAGAGCTATACGCCTTAATATTTCGGCTTCCTCTTTGGCCAATAATTCTTTATTGCGTTTCACCGAAACATCAATAAAAGAACCTGATTTTACCGAAATAGGCTTCCTAGCCTCTGGCTGTTTACAAGCACATAAAAAAAGTAAGGTTAATAATAAGCTAAATTGTTTCATCATGGTTTAGGGCATCGTTATAGCTAGGCAATATACTAATAAATTTTTCTACAGTATCTTCTAAAGACAACTCTGTACGCCCTCCTGCAGCATTGGTATGGCCACCTCCGTTAAAATGGGCTCGAGCAAATTCATTTACCGAAAAATCACCTTTCGAGCGTAGCGATATTTTTATAATACCTTCCTTTTTATCTTCAATAAAAATAGCTGCGAAAATAATGTTATTAATAGACAGCGCATAATTAACAACGCCTTCGGTATCGCCTTTTTTATAGTTATAACGATTTAGCTCGTCTTGCGAAAGTGTAATATAAGCGGTTCTATAACCTGAAATGATTTCTAAATTACTTAAAGCTTGACCTAATAGTTGTAAACGCTCGTAACTATTAGTATCGTAAACATGGTTGTGTATTTGGGAATTATTCGCACCTTTATCGATTAAATCGGCTACAATTTGATGCGTTTTGCTGGTTGTTGAAGAGAATCTGAAAGACCCCGTATCGGTCATAATGCCCACATAAATACAGGTAGCTATAGTAGCATCAATTTGAGACCTATCTCCTAAGTAATCAATAAAATGATAAACCATTTCGCAGGTGGAGCTCATACTAACATCCGAAAACATATAAGTGGCATAATCATCTGGCGCTTGATGGTGATCGATCATAATCTTTAAGGCCGCACTTTGACTTAAAACAGACTCCATATCGCCCGTTCTATGAAAAGCATTAAAATCTAAAGTAAAAATAATATCGGCAGCTTGAATGAGTGCCTCACACTCTTCTGTTTGAGAATCGTATTTTAAAATGTGCTCATTACCCGGAATCCATTTTAAAAAACTCGGATAATCATTAGGCACAATAACCTTAGCTTGATGCTTATTCTTAGACAGATAATGATACAGTGCTAAGGTGGAACCAATGGCATCACCATCTGGATTTTTATGCGGAACGATAACAATGTTTTTTGGCGTTGCCAATAATTCCTTGATACTTTTAATGTCTTCATTTTTCATAGTTAGCGAATATACAATTTTTTTAAAAGTAGAATGGTTGTTTTTAATTAGAAATACACTACTTTTGCACGAAATTTAAAAACATTAAAATGGCAACTAATAGAACATTTACTATGCTTAAGCCAGATGCTGTCGAAAAAGGACACATTGGTGCAATATTAGAAAAAATTACTGCTTCAGGATTTAGAATTGTAGCATTAAAATTAACACAAATGACTAAGGCTGACGCCGAAGCATTTTACGCAATACACAACGAGCGCCCATTTTTTGGTGAGTTGGTAGAGTTTATGACTCGTGGCCCAATTGTAGCGGCTATTTTGGAAAAAGATAATGCTGTTGAAGATTTTAGAACTTTAATTGGTGCTACAAATCCTGCTGATGCTGCCGAGGGTACTATTCGTAAATTATTTGCTGCCTCTGTAGGCGAAAATGCAGTTCACGGTAGTGATAGTGATGAAAACGCTGCAATTGAAAGTGCTTTCCATTTTTCTGGTAGAGAGATGTTTTAACACTTAATATTTCTTGAATATTCTAAGTTATGTATTAGAATATCATTTCAAGCTATTATAAATTAAAAATCCCGCAACATGGTTGTGGGATTTTTGTTTTCAAAAAAGTCTGTATGTTTTTACTAAACCACTTTTACGTTAACGGCATTTAAGCCTTTTCTGCCTTCTTCTAAATCAAACTCTACAAAATCGCCTTCACGAATCTCATCGATTAATCCAGAAATATGGACAAAATGCTCTGTGTTTGAACCTTCTTCTGTTATAAAACCGAAGCCTTTAGACTCGTTGAAGAATTTTACTGTTCCTTTACTCATTGTATTGTAATATTAAATTAATTACTAATAAGTAAGCAAACGCTATGCCGTAAAACACATCGACTAAACAAACTTTTAATCGATTTGTTTTGATTTTTTCGCGTTTGGGATTTTAATGAAAACTCTTTTTCTGAAGCACGAGCAAAAAGATAATATTAAAAAGCCCGACCCCTTTTTTGGGGTAACCTGCCCACTAGCAGGCTTGCGCACAAATTAAAATTTTCTTGAAAAAGACGATTTCCCACGGAAAACCATAGAGAAATTATTAAAATTTACCACTTAATAATGGCACTTCCCCAAGTAAAACCACTACCAAAGGCTGCTAATACGACATTATCGCCATCGTTTATTTTACCCTCTTCCCACGCTTCGGTTAGAGCTATAATGATAGATGCCGCTGTAGTGTTACCGTATTTCGTGATATTATTAAACACCTGCTCGTCTTTTAGCTCGAATTTCTTTTGTATAAACTGGGCAATGCGTAAATTGGCTTGATGCGGAATTAACATATCTATATCTTCCTTATTTAGTCCGTTTTTTTCAAGTCCAGCAACAATAGCCTCGCTAAAACGCACTACGGCATGTTTAAAAACAAAAGTACCGTCCATGTACGGAAAATAAGATAAATCTTCACCTTTAGACGCGATGATTTCTGGCACCCAATGCTTAATGCTTGGAGCTTCTACAATAAGTTTATCGGCATATTTCCCTTCGCTAAACAAATGTGTAGACAAAATGCCTTTGGTGTTATCTTCTTCTCTACTTAACACACAAGCCCCGGCGCCATCGCCAAAAATAACAGTAACACCCCGTCCTCTTGTGGTTTTATCTAATCCGTTAGAATGGTATTCGGCACCAACCACCAACACGTTTTTATACATGCCTGTTTTTATAAATTGATCGGCCACAGAAATAGCATAAATAAAACCAGAGCATTGGTTTCTAATATCGATAGCACCCACATTTTTAAGACCTAATAAGTCTTGAATTTGTACGCCACAACCCGGAAAATAATAATCGGGTGTCATGGTTGCGAATACCACAAAATCGATATCGTCTTTAGTTAAGCCCGAACGCTCAATCGCAATTTCTGCGGCTTTAGCACCCATCGTTGCCGATGTGTCTTCACTGCCTTCCTTTACCCAACGACGTTCTTTTATGCCGGTGCGTTCTTGTATCCAAGCATCATTGGTGTCCATCATTTTAGATAAATCATCGTTAGTCACCACCTGTTCTGGAACATATTTACCTAAGCCTATTATTTTAGAATTATACATGTTTCTTTTTTTAATTGTCTATCAAATTTAAGGAATTAATAAATATAAATGGATGTAACTATTTGCTAAAACTTATCAGTCCTCGTTTTTTTTTCCCGCTAGTATTATATAACTTAGTGGTTTATGCTATTTTCAACTAAACTTCAATAAAAATGAAAAAACATCTTTTTTTATTATTCATCTTATTTTCTGGAGGTCTATTGTTTGCCCAAGAAAATCTGACCTATCAAAAACCTTCCAATGAAATTTTAGAATTGGCAGAAGCTCCTAGAGCGCCATCAATTAGAATGGACAGTCAAGGCGAAAACATTGTTTTTATGTACCGCAGTAATTACAAAAGCATTGAAACACTTTCTGAAACAGAAATGCGCTTGGGTGGTTTACGTATTAATCCGAAAACCAATATAAACAGCAGGCAAACTTATTTTAATAATTTAAAAGTTAGAAATGGTAGAAATAATACCGAGGCTGCCGTTGCGGGCTTACCAGAAAATGGTCGTTATGCCAATTTTTCTTGGTCGCCAAATCAAAAAATGATGGCGTTTACCAATACGGTGAGTACTGGCGTAGAGCTTTGGCTGCTCGATATTGCTTCTAATTCGGCTAAAAAACTAACCGATGCCAACCTGAATGCCAATACCGGTAGACCGTTTTCATGGCTTAAAGACAACAGTGCCCTACTTATAAAAACATTAGTAAAAGACCGAAAATCATTAATTGATACCAAAACTGCTGTACCAACTGGTCCTACAATTTCGGTGAGTGAAGCGGGTAAAAAAGCACAAAATAGAACCTATCAAGATTTATTAAAAAATAAAACCGACGAGCACAATTTTGAGCAATTGGCTTTATCAGAATTACATAAAGTAGATTTAAATGGCAATACAAGTTTATGGATGAAAGCCGCCATGTACAGAAGTGTTTCTTTTTCTCCAGACGGTAATTATGTGATGGTGACTACTATAGAAAAACCATTTTCTTATTTAGTGCCTTATCGCAGATTCCCATCAAAAACAACTATTTACGACCCAAACGGAGGTTTAATTAAAACCATTTTAGAAGTGCCTTTAATAGAAGATTTACCAAAAGGATTTATGGCCGTTAGAAAAGGCAAAAGAAACCTGTCTTGGAGAGCCGATAAACCAGCCACGTTATTTTGGGTAGAAGCGCTCGACGAAGGCGACCCAGAGAAAGAAGTGACACACAGAGATGAAGTTTTTGAATTAGCTGCTCCTTTTAACGGCAACCCTAAATCTTTACTAAAAACCATAGGAAGATTTGGTGGCATAGAATGGGGAAATAACACTACTGCGGTGGCTTACGATTATTGGTGGAATACAAGAAATACGAAAGCTTATCTTTTTAATCCATCAAAAACAAAAAAAGAACCAGTAATTATTTCAGATAGAAATTATCAAGACCGTTACAACGACCCAGGTAATTTTGTAACAAAACGGAATGAATATGGTCGTTACACTCTAGACATCATTGATGATAAGGCCTTTTTAATTGGCGATGGCTATAGTGAAGCAGGAAAATTTCCGTTTGTAGACGAAATGAATTTAAAAACTACAAAAACTTCAAGGTTATATCAATCGGAATTAACAGATAAAGTAGAAGACATTTCCTCGGCCTTAGATATGGAAAAAGGAGAAATTTTAGTGCGCATTGAGTCTAAAAATGAATTCCCAAATTACTACATCAGAAATATCAAAGAGAAAACGGACCCTACTCCACTAACACAATTTGAAAATCCGTTTAGCAGCATTCAAAATGTCTATAAAGAAGTTATTAAATATACCCGTGAAGACGGACTAGAACTATCTGGAACGCTCTACCTGCCAACTAATTACGAAAAAGGCAAGAAATACCCAATGATTATGTGGGCTTATCCAGAAGAATTTAAAGACAAAAGTAGTGCAGGACAAAACACAAAAAGTGCTAACGAGTTTACCTACCCTTGGTATGGCTCACCTATTTATTGGGTTACAAAAGGTTATGTGGTACTAGACGATGCCTCATTCCCTATTGTTGGAGAAGGCGATAAGGAACCTAATGACACGTTTGTAAAACAACTTATATCTAACGCCAAAGCCGCTATCGATGCGGTAGACAATTTAGGCTATATTCACCGAGATAAAGTGGCTGTTGGCGGACACTCTTACGGTGCTTTTATGACCGCCAATTTATTATCGCACTCCAATTTATTCGCAGCCGGAATTGCAAGAAGTGGCGCGTATAACAGAACATTAACGCCTTTTGGATTCCAAAGTGAAGAACGCAACTACTGGGAAGCTCCAGAAATTTATTATAATATGTCGCCTTTTATGCACGCCAACACCATGAAAACACCATTGCTATTAATACATGGAGAGGCCGATAATAATTCAGGAACCTACCCCCTACAAAGTGAGCGTTACTTTAATGCCCTTAAAGGTCTTGGTGCTCCCGTACGTTTAGTGATGTTGCCTAAAGAGAGCCATGGTTACAGAGCAGAAGAATCGGTATTACATATGCTTTGGGAACAAGACCAATGGCTTGAGAAGCATTTAAAAAATTAAATGTTATGGGTTATTGTTTTTTAAAGACAGTACTTTGTCATTCAGAGCATTCCGAATATATACGGAGTCGAAGAATCTCTTTTTGAATATAGAATACATATCTAAAAAGTAAGACAAATGAAAACTCATAACAGAACTTGAAGATACATAAAAGATTCTTCAGTCGTGCCTCCTTCTGAATGACAGTCGTAATGCCATTCAGAGCATTCCGAATATATTCGAAGTCGAAGAATCTCTCGATTTTACTTGTGCTTTTAATTGAAAGATTGCTTCGTCCTGCGTCCTCGCTATGACGGATAATCAATGTTTGCCGTACTTAAAAGCTTCCCGCTTAGTGCAGCCCATCCGCTGTAGCCTACCATTACGAATGAGGAACCTAGCCGAACCTCATCATTACAAGGTCTTCGTTTGAAGCTCAAAATAAATGACAAAATGCTCTTAAAAAATTTATATTTCTAAAAAACATACCGTAATCCCCAAAAAACCATTCCGCATGAATGGTTTTTTTATGCCAACTTGTCACGAATTAAGAATTGGCATTTTTGTTGACTAATGATAAGCAGTGAATTAAAAAATTTAAGTTAAACCGTTTTTCCGCTAAAAACATTCGTGAAATGAAATACAACCTTGCGGAAAAAAGAAAAAATAACAGTAATTATGACAAAAGGAAGCATTAATGTATCGGTAGAAAACATCTTTCCACTCATTAAAAAATTCTTGTACAGCGACCACGAAATATTTTTGCGTGAGCTCATCAGTAACGCCACAGATGCCACTTTAAAATTAAAACACCTTACCAGTATTGGCGAAGCTAAGGTTGAATATGGCAATCCGCAAATAGAAGTTAAAATTGATAAGGAAGGCAAAAAACTTCATATTATAGACCAAGGTTTAGGAATGACGGCCGATGAAGTTGAAAAATACATCAACCAAGTGGCCTTTTCTGGAGCTGAAGAGTTTTTAGATAAATACAAAGATTCGGCTAAAGATTCTGGAATTATCGGTCATTTTGGTTTAGGATTTTATTCGGCGTTTATGGTTGCCGATAAAGTTGAGATTATCACAAAATCTTATAAAGACGAACCTGCAGCACATTGGACCTGCGATGGCTCGCCAGAATTCACTTTAGAGACTGCCGATAAATCAGATCGCGGAACAGAAATCATCCTTCATATCGCTGAAGATTCAACCGAGTTCTTAGAAGAAACACGTATTCGTGAACTCCTGTTAAAATACAATAAGTTTATGCCGGTTCCAATTAAATTTGGAACTAAAGAAATAAACGACCCAGACTTCACCCCACAAACAACAACAGATAAAGACGGTAAAGAAACTACCGAGCCTCATAAGCAAATTACGGTAGATAATATAATTAACAACCCAAACCCAGCGTGGACCAAGCAGCCGTCTGAACTGGAAGAAGACGATTATAAAAACTTTTACCACGAGTTGTATCCAATGCAATTCGAAGAGCCGTTATTTAATATTCATTTGAATGTGGATTATCCATTTAACCTAACGGGAATTTTATACTTCCCAAAAATGGGACAGGATTTAAACATTCAAAAGGATAGGATTCAGCTGTACCAAAATCAGGTGTTTGTAACCGATAATGTTGAAGGCATTGTACCAGAATTTTTAACCATGTTGCGCGGTGTAATCGATTCGCCAGATATTCCGTTAAACGTATCGCGTTCGTATTTACAAGCCGATGGTGCAGTTAAAAAAATATCGTCTTATATTACCAGAAAAGTTGCCGATAAATTAAAATCCTTATTCAATAATAACCGTGAAGATTTTGAAGCCAAATGGAACGATATTAAAGTTGTAATTGAATACGGTATGCTTTCCGAAGATAAATTCTACGATAAAGCTGATGCCTTTGCATTGTACCCAACCGTAGATGGTAAACACTATACTTACGATGAGCTTTTCAACAAAATAAAAGCAAAACAAACCGATAAAGATGGTAAATTAGTTATTCTGTATGCCTCAGATAAAGATGCGCAGCACAGCTATATCGAATCGGCAAAAGCTAAAGATTACGAGGTATTATTGTTAGACTCTCCAATTGTATCGCATGTATTGCAAAAACTAGAAAGCACAAAAGAAAACATAACCTTTGCACGTGTAGATGGCGACCATATTAATAATTTAATTAAGAAAGACGAAACCACGATTTCTAAATTAGATGAAGACCAAACTAAGGCTTTAGACGCGTTATTAAAAGAAGTTATCCCTGCCGAAAAATTCACGGTGCAATTAGAACCAATGGATAGCAACGAATCGCCATTTACCATTACGCAACCAGAATTTATGCGCCGTATGAAAGAAATGCAAGCTACAGGTGGTGGTGGTGGTATGAACATGTTTGGCAATATGCCAGAAATGTACAATCTTGTGGTAAATACCAACTCGGCTTTAGTAAGTGAAATTTTAGAAACAAAAACTAAAAAGAAACAAGAACGCTTAATTAATCAAGGTTTAGATTTAGCGCGATTGTCTCAAGGTTTACTTAAAGGTGAAGCGTTAACCAACTTTATTAAACGTAGCTACGACATGATAAAGTAAGCTCCCGTCATTGCGAGGACGCAGGACGAAGCAATCTTTCAATTAAAACTATAATTAGTCTTGCTCCTGCCAACAGGAAGGCTCGTAGAAACTTATAAAGGCTAAAACCACTTTGTGAAAACAGGGTGGTTTTTTTGTTTTGGGTTTTTTGGGGGTTTTAGAAAGGGAATGTTTATATTCGGTTGTTTGCCATAATTATGTTTACTTAAAGGTGAAGCGTTAACAAAATTTATTAAACGTAGCTACGACATGATAAAGTAAGCTCCCGTCATTGCGAGGACGCAGGACGAAGCAATCTTTCAATTAAAACTATAATAAGTCTCGCTCCTGCATACCAACAGGAAGGCTCGCGTAAACTTATAAAAGCTAAAACCACTTTGTGAAAACAGGGTGGTTTTTTGTTTTGAGGGTTTTTGGGGGTTTAGAAAGGGAATGTTTATATTCGGTTGTTTGCCATAATTATGTTTACTTAAAGGTGAAGCGTTAACCAACTTTATTAAACGTAGTTACGACATGATAAAGTAAGCTCCCGTCATTGCGAGGACGCAGAACGAAGCAATCTTTCAAACTATAATTAGTCTCGCTCCTGCCTGCCAACAGGAAGGCTCTCAGAAACTCATAAAAGCTAAAACCACTTTGTGAAAACAGGGTGGTTTTTTTGTTTTGGGGGTTTTAATTACAGGAAATATACTACCAGTAATACAGGCAAATCCATCGAAGATTTCCCTACAATTCAACTTTTTTATTATATTTAACAAAGTTCAACGACAACAAACTGATTGAAACCAAAATTTGAAGTTATTTTTCTTGATCAAGCTATTGATTTTATGTTCAAATTGAATGTTAAAGCATAAAAGAAATGCAAACGCTTTGCTTTTTGAGATAAAACTAATAAAACTGAAACGCTTGGGTTATCAACACACGGCAAAGTAGAAAAAGTTAGTAAAGTTCTAAAATCAGAAATTGAGAAAGTATTGAAAATTAGAGCTGAAAATTTTGACGAATAAACTTCAAATTATGGTAACAAAAAATAAGCCTGTCGAGCGTGCCGGTAAAAAAATAAAAATGATGATACTCGACCAAATAAAGGACAAAGACATTGGAAAGTTTGGAACAGCTGAACGTGACAAATACGAATTTGACTTACAAATGGTAGTGCTTGGAGACTAAGTAAAATCTGTCCGAAAAGAACGAAATCTAACTCAAGAACCACTCGGAGAATTCATTGGAGTTGAAAGATCGCAAATCTCGAAATTGGAAAGAAATACTAAAAACATAACTATCGAAACGATTTTAAAAGTGTTCAAGGCTTTGAACGCAAATGTTCGATTTCGTGTCGAAATGAACAAGTCGGAAGTTAAATTAGCATAAGTACTACTGCCAACGTATAGAGCAAAAATTATAAAACCAAAACGCCCATGAAAATTAAATTCAAAAAGAAAAGACTACACCTGAATTTAATTTTAGGAATAGTTTGGCTGATACTTGGAACTTTTAGTTTAGCAACCGATGATAAAATTCGATGGACTTATTACGTATATTTGGTTATCGGAATTTTATATGTTACAAGTTTCTTTTATAATTTAACCAATCAATATCTAACTGTCGAAAAAGGGACAATTCGTAAAAATGGACTTTATGGATTTGGAAAAAAAATAAATCTGAATGAAATAAATTGGATTAAAAAGTTTGCGGGAGACTATACTTTAAAAACGGAACAAAGAGAACTAAAAATTAATACAGAATTAATTGATAAAGATTCGTTAACGGCATTGAATAACATATTGGCAGAATTGGATTTACCACCTGAAAAAACGCCATTTCACAGCAAAGACGTACCTGATTAATTGCTTTTTGAAATCAAATCAAATGATTCGAGAATACTCAAACATAGACAAACCAAAAACAATAGAATTGTTTAGAAAAAACACACCTCAATATTTTGACCAATCAGAGGAAAAAGATTTGAAAAATTATCTAAACCATAACATTGAAGACTATTTTGTTTACGACGTACACTCTGAAATTATCGGAGCTGGTGGTATCAACTATTTTTTCGAAGAAAAACTTGCCAGAATTTCATGGGATATGATTCACCCAAATTATCAAGGGCATGGAATCGGAAAAAGATTAGTACAACACCGCATTAATCATTTAAATGCAAATCCGAACATTGATTTAATTGCTGTTAGAACGAGCCAACTTGCCTATAAGTTTTATGCTAAAATGGGCTTTGCATTAGAAAAAGTTGAAAAAGATTTTTGGGCGACAGGTTTTGACCTTTATCAAATGCAATTGAAGAACAAAAACTAACGCTGTGTATAACCAACTGTCCGGCAGGCGGGTTACTAGGTTATATATTGAATACAGAAACCCTTTCGGTATTTCCATTCAGTTTGTATTTCAAAATTACTCCCCAAAAAAATCCCCCCAAAAATCCCAAACAATTAAATTATCTTTGCCATTCTTAAAACAAGAACATGCGTATAGATATAATAACCGTTTTACCAGAATTGCTTAAAAGCCCGTTTGAAGCCTCAATCTTAAAACGTGCTATAGACGCAGGTTTGGTTGAAGTCCATTTTCATAATCTCCGCGATTATACCACAGATAACTATAAAACCATCGACGACACCCAATTTGGTGGTGGCGCAGGTATGGTTATGATGGTGGAACCTATAGATAAATGCATTAGCGCATTAAAAGCAGAACGCGATTACGACGAGATAATTTACATGACACCAGACGGTGAAACCCTAAAACAAGGTATAGCCAACCAGCTCTCGTTAAAAGAAAACATCATTATTTTATGTGGCCATTATAAGGGTGTAGACCAACGTGTACGCGACCATTTAATAACACGCGAAATATCTATTGGAGATTATGTGTTATCTGGTGGCGAATTAGGTGCTGCTGTGCTATGCGATGCTGTAATTAGATTAATTCCTGGCGTTTTAGGTAATGAAACCTCGGCACTCACCGATTCGTTTCAAGATAACTTATTGGCACCACCAATTTATACCAAACCAAGAGACTATAAAGGCTGGAAAGTACCAGAATTATTATTCGGGGGTAACTTGCCAGAGATCGAAAAATGGCGAGAAGAGCAAGCCTATTTGCGCACTAAAGCACGACGCCCAGATTTATTAGAAGATTAGAAAAAATTAACAATAATAAAATCAAAAAGCCCGTATTCAATCACAGCTTAGCCTTAACAAGTTTAAGGTACCCACAAAGCTAAAAAAATACAAATAAAACATTGCGCATTACTAATTAATAGTTATTTTTGCAGCCAATTTCAGGTTAACCTCTGGCGAAAATCGTGAATGTTGTTCTGAATTAATTTTAATTAAATTTAAAGATATGGAATCTTTAGTAAAGTTTGTACAAGACGAGTTTGTAACAAAAAAGGATTTTCCAGAGTTTGCTGCTGGAGACACAATTACAGTTTATTACGAAATTAGAGAGGGCGAAAAAGTGCGTACTCAGTTTTTTAGAGGTGTAGTAATTCAAAGAAGAGGATCTGGTTCTTCAGAAACTTTTACAATTAGAAAAATGTCTGGTACAGTTGGTGTAGAGCGTATCTTCCCAGTTAACTTACCAGCATTACAAAAAATTGAAGTTAATAAGCGTGGTGCAGTACGTAGAGCAAGAATCTACTACTTTAGAGGGCTTACTGGTAAGAAAGCTAGAATTAGAGAGCGTAGACGCTAGTATTACGTTAACCATTCAGAAGTATATAAAAGCCTTAACATAATTGTTAAGGCTTTATTTATTAACAATTGTTAATAACTACGGTTTATAAGTAGTTGATATCTAAAAGCTTAAAAATATTGTTTTTCTAAAATGTATTCTTATATTGCAGTATAGATAATAAAATGTTGATTTGATTTCAATTAAAATCAAATTCTATTAAAAAAAATAAAAATACGTTCTTTAACATAAATTGTTTTTTGAGGTTTTAGAGGCACTTCTTTAAGAATGTGAGTAAAAAATCATGATGCTATAATATAGAGCCAGATGTGCAAGCAGATGAAAACTAGTATAACTGAAAGCTTAAAAAAGTAGTGCTTAACGAAAGTAAACACTATAAATAGAGCAATATCTTTGTTAATCAAACATGAAAATGAATGCTTAACACTAAAAGATATCAAGAAAAACAATTAACTGAAGCATTTTAGTAATCATCAATACATTTTGATAATTGCAACATAAAATGTTTCGTTGAAATAATAGTACTTGAATTGAAAAGGTTTTATGAAGATTAAAACCGATTGGTAGCAATACCAATAGATCACGTGATGTTATTTCGAAGAAAGCCATGTCAAATATAGCATAAAACCTATAATGATATGGCTTTTGTTTTTTTATAATTTTAACAACGCTTTTTTATTAATTTCTTATTGAGGAAACCTTTTTTTATCATTCTACCATTTCTGTAATGACACACTTTCTTCGTCGATTTTTTAAATGTTTGTAAAAGTGAATTTTTGTATATTCGCTCAACTAAAACGTTTTCGTTTACCCTACTCCTATTTTGAGTAATAAACCTATAAAATCAACTGGTTAATGTCAAAAATCACTTACACAAAAACTGATGAAGCTCCAGCTTTAGCAACCCGTTCTTTCTTGCCCATAGTCGAGGCCTTCGTTAAATCTTCTGGAATACAACTCGAAACTAAAGATATTTCTTTAGCTTCAAGAATATTATCTGCTTTCCCAGATTTCTTAAATGAAGATCAACGCGTTTCAGACGATTTAGCCTATCTCGGCAAATTAGTGAAACAACCTGAAGCTAATATTGTAAAATTACCTAATATAAGTGCTTCTATTCCGCAGCTTAATGCAGCAATACACGAACTACAATCGCAAGGCTTTAAAATACCTCACTACCCCGATGAGCCCAAAAACGATTCAGAAAAAGATATAAAATCACGTTACGATAAAATTAAAGGTAGTGCCGTAAATCCAGTACTTCGCGAGGGAAACTCAGACAGACGTGCCCCAAAAGCTGTAAAAAACTACGCTAAAAACAATCCTCACCATATGGGTGCTTGGTCTAGCAACTCTAAAACCCATGTCGCGACAATGAGTCATGGCGATTTTGCTCATAATGAGAAATCGGTGACTTTAAAACATGCCACAAACATTAAAATAGAACATATAGATACGAAAGGAAATTCGACTATTTTAAAAAATGATTTAGCCTTACTACAAGGCGAAATTATAGATGCCACCGTATTGAGCAAACAAGCCTTAATTAGTTTTCTTGAAGAACAAATTGCAGATGCCAAAGAAAAAAACGTTTTGTTTTCTTTGCACATGAAAGCCACTATGATGAAAGTTTCAGACCCTATTATATTTGGCCATGCGGTACGATCCTTCTTTAAAGATGTCTTTGCCAAACACAAAGACACATTCGAGAAAATCGGTGTCGATGTTAATCATGGTTTTGGAGACTTAATAAACAACCTTAAAACGTTACCTGAGGCTAAGCGACAAGAAATCGAGACCGATATTGAAACTGCTTTTAAAAATGGCCCAGATCTGGCCATGGTAAATAGCGATAAAGGCATTACCAATTTACACGTCCCTAGCGATGTGATTATTGACGCTTCCATGCCTGCCATGATTAGAAATTCTGGGCAAATGTGGAATGCCGAAGGAAAACTGCAAGACACCAAAGCCGTAATTCCAGATAGTAGTTATGCAGGAATTTATACCGCAACTATAGATTTTTGTAAAAAACATGGTGCATTCGATCCCACAACCATGGGAACCGTTCCTAATGTCGGACTTATGGCACAAAAAGCCGAAGAGTACGGATCGCATGATAAAACTTTTGAAATAGTTTCTAACGGAATTGTACGTGTTGTAGATGCGTCAGGAACGACGTTAATTGAACATCCTGTTGAAGCTGGAGACATTTGGCGCATGTGCCAAACCAAAGATGCTCCCATTCAAGATTGGGTAAAACTCGCGGTAACACGAGCCAGAGCCTCGCAAACACCAGCCGTTTTTTGGTTAGACAAAAACAGAGCGCACGATGCCGAATTAATTAGAAAAGTAAACACCTATTTAAAAGATCACGACACAACAGGTTTAGATTTAAGAATATTAGCTCCTATTGATGCCACACTTTTCACCTGCGAACGATTAAAAGTTGGAAAAGATACCATTTCTGTTTCAGGTAATGTGTTACGCGATTACTTAACCGATTTGTTTCCTATCCTAGAAGTAGGTACAAGTGCTAAAATGTTGTCCATTGTGCCTTTAATGAATGGCGGCGGTTTGTTTGAAACTGGTGCTGGAGGGTCGGCACCTAAACACGTGCAACAATTATTAGAAGAAAACCATTTACGTTGGGATTCTTTAGGCGAGTTTTTAGCATTAGCAGTTTCTTTAGAGCATTTTGGTGAGGCCAATAATAATATAAAAGCCAAAATTCTAGGGGAAACTTTAGATGATGCGACCGATAAATTATTAGAAAATAAAAAAGGGCCATCTCGTAAGTCTGGCGAATTAGACAACAGAGGAAGCCATTTTTATTTAGCCATGTATTGGGCTCAGGAATTAGCTAGTCAAAATAAAGACCAGACCTTAAAAACAGAATTCTCTAAAATTGCTAAACAATTAGCAGAAAACGAAAATACCATTATAAAAGAATTAACCGAGATTCAAGGTAAACCTGTAGATATTGGTGGGTATTATCACCCTGATGAAAATTTAGTAAACCACATCATGAGACCAAGTAAAACACTTAACAGTATCTTATAAATCAAGAAAATATCTTTTGTTAAAAGCTTCTAAAAATAGGAGCTTTTTTTATATTTTTATAAAAAATTGGTACATGAAAAATTTTGTATTAGGGCTTGTTATAGCCCTATCTTTTTATAGTGTAACATCGAACGCTCAAGAAAAATTTACTTTAAGTGGTATTGTTTCTGAAGAGAAAAGTAATGAAACTCTAATTGGTGTTAATATTGTATTTCCAGAAATTGGGGCTGGAACAACCACAAACGAATACGGTTTTTACTCCATCACCCTCCCTAAAGGCACCTATTCTATAGTCGTGAGTTATTTAGGCTATCAAACCATAACAGAAACTATTGAACTTAATGATAACATATCAAATAATATCGGCTTAGCTGAATCCTTAGAAAATTTGGACGAAGTTATCATTACTAAAAATATTGAAAAACTTAATATAAAAAATCCGCAAATGAGTGTTAATACCTTAACCTCAGGCACCATAAAACAAATACCTGTAGTATTAGGCGAGGCCGATGTTATTAAAGCCATTACACTACTTCCAGGTGTAACCAACGCTGGCGAAGCCTCTTCAGGTTTTAATGTAAGAGGTGGAGCTGCAGATCAAAATTTAATTCTACTAGACGAAGCTATTATCTATAATTCATCACATCTTTTTGGTTTCTTTTCTGTTTTTAATCCCGATGCTATTAAAGACATCCGATTGTACAAAGGAGGCATCCCTTCACGTTATGGCGGTCGGGTTTCATCTGTTTTAGACATTTACCAAAAAGAAGGAAACAGCAAAACCTTTAACCTAAACGGTGGTATTGGTCTTGTGGCAAGTCGATTACTAGCCGAAGGCCCCTTAAAAAAAGACAAAGGCTCTTTTTTAGTGGGTGGAAGATCGAGTTATGCACATCTATTTTTTCCTATTTTCGATTTAAAAAATGTGGCGTATTTTTATGATTTAAATACCAAATTGAGTTATAAATTAAACGATAGAAATAACATCTATTTATCTGGATATTTTGGCAGAGATGTGTTTGAAATTCAGGATAGTTTTGAAAATACTTACGGAAATTCCGTAATTAACTTTAGATGGAATCACTTATTTTCAGACAAGTTATTCTCCAACTTGTCCTTAATCTATTCAGACTACTATTACAGTTTAAATCTGAACTTCGTGGAGTTTGATTGGATCTCAGGAATTCAGAATTTTAATTTAAAATACGATTTAAAACATTACTTAAACGATAAACTTAAGCTTGAATATGGCCTAAATAGTATTTATTATAGGTTTAATCCTGGGGAAATTAATCCTACAAGCGAATCCTCGGGAATAAACCCTTTAAAACTTATAGATAAATTTGCTTTTGAAAATGCCGTGTATGTAGATGTAGAGCACAAAATCTCTAACAAACTAGCGTTATCATACGGCTTAAGATTTAGTACATTCTTACGTTTAGGACAAGATGAACTTAATGTTTATGCCAACAATCGCCCTGTGATATTTAACGATAACCTCAAAATATACGAAAAAGCCGATCCTATTGATACAGAAACCTTTAAACGCCGTGATGTGATTGCCGATTTTTATAATTTAGAACCCAGATTTTCAATAGCTTATCAAATCACCTCTAATAGTTCTGTAAAAGCGAGCTATAACAGAATGAGTCAATATTTACACTTACTATCTAATACAAATTCTCCAACACCACTGGATGTTTGGTCTCCTAGCGGAAAATATATAAAGCCACAACTGTTAGATCAATTTGCCATAGGGTACTTTAAAAATTTTAATAATGATGACTACTCTTTAGAGTTTGAAGGTTTTTATAAAACAATAAAGAATAGAATAGATTACATTGATGGCGCAGATTTGATTGCAAACAATGCCATTGAACAAGTTATTCTTAACGGAAAAGCTCGAGCATACGGTTTAGAGCTTTTGTTAAGAAAAAATAGTGGTCGTTTTAAAGGTTGGTTAGCTTACACGCTTTCCAAATCTGAGCAACAAACCAAAGGAATAACTCCAAATGAGTTAGGAATAAACAATGGCGATTGGTACAATACACCCCATGATAAAACGCACGACATCTCCGTAACTACCAGTTATAAACTAAATGACAGGTGGGAGATTAGCTCTAATTTCCTGTTTCAAACAGGACAGCCTGCAACGTTCCCAAACGGACAATACGTTTATAACGGTATTGTTATCCCTAATTACGGGCAACGTAATACAAATAGATTGCCTTCTTATAATCGCTTAGATATTTCATTTAAATACCAGCCTAAACAATCGGTAAACAAAAAATGGCAAGGCCACTGGGTATTTGGAGTTTATAACGTTTACAATCGCAAAAATGCAGCCTCCATCAATTTTAGTCAAAATGCAACAACCGGTATAAACGAGGCTACGCGCTTGTCGATATTCGGAATCGTTCCATCCATATCTTATAATTTTAAACTATAAGTTCATGAAACATACATAACTAAAAGTGGATTCCCAAGAAAATGATGACATGGATGTCGCATGTGACCGATGAAAAAACTATAAATAAAAACACATGAAAAAAATAATATACATATTGCTTTTAAGTTTAACCATTTATTCTTGCGAAGATGTTATTCAAGTAGATTTAGACACAGCCGAAACCAGATTGGTTATAGATGCTTCTATAAATTGGCAAAAAAATACCGATGGTAAAACTCAGCAAATTCGACTCTCCCTCACCGCTCCATTCTTCAACGATACTATTCCTCCAGCAACAGGAGCCACGGTGCATATTAAAGACACCAACAATAATACCTTTGTTTTTATTGAAGATGGCGCTACGGGTATTTATAAAAACAATACTTTTATCCCAGTAATTAATGGCACTTATACCTTACATATAGTTTACAACAACGAAGTTTATACAGCTAGTGAAACCCTGACATCTGTAGTGCCTATAGATTCTGTAGAACAGAAGAATGACGGTGGTTTTGCTGGAGATGAAATAGAAATAAAAGCCTTTTATAACGACCCTCAAAATGTAGAAAATTATTATTTATTTGCGTTTACAGTGCCCAGCAGAAATAATATAGAACTAAATGTATACGAAGATAGATTTACAGATGGGAATCGTAATTTTGCCTTTTATTCGGGTGAGGAGCTACAAAGTGGCGACCAATTAATAATTAAAAACTACGGTATCTCTAAACGCACATTCAATTACTTAAATATTCTATTGCAACAAAGTGATGATAGTTCTGGCGATCCATTTGAAAACCAACCAGCTACCGTAAGAGGTAACTGTGTAAATCAAACCAATCCAGACCATTATCCACTGGGATATTTTAGACTTTCAGAAACAGACTCATTAACATATACTATTCAATGATTTTGAATTAATGAATAAATGCTTTTTTATCCTAAGAAATATTAAATTTTCAGAAATAAAAATTTTTAACCCATGAGCTTTATTAGAACAACAGAAGAAGATTCTAATTATAATCATCTGGAAAAGATGAGTGTCAAAGAGTTGATAACAAATATTAATAAGGAAGACAAAACGGTGCCTTTGGCAGTAGAAAAATCGATTCCACAAATAGAATTACTTATAAATCAAATTGTGCTAAAACTAAAAAACGGTGGGCGGCTGTTTTACATAGGTGCTGGAACAAGTGGCCGGTTAGGAATCTTAGATGCTTCAGAATGTCCACCTACATTTGGCGTTTCTCCAGATTTGGTTATTGGAATAATTGCCGGAGGTGACACGGCCATAAGAACCGCCGTAGAATTTGCCGAAGATTCTACCCAATTAGGCTGGGAAGATTTACAAACTCATAATATTAGCGATAAAGATGTGGTGGTTGGTATTGCTGCTTCTGGCACCACGCCTTACGTTATTTCTGCCTTAGAAATGTGTAACAAACACAACATTATAACAGGGTGTATTACTTGTAATGCAAACAGTCCCTTATCAAATGTCGCCACATATCCTATTGAAGTCATTGTGGGTCCAGAATTTGTAACAGGAAGCTCAAGAATGAAAGCTGGAACGGCTCAAAAATTAGTTTTAAACATGATTACAACTACCACAATGATTTTACTTGGCCATGTAAAAGGAAACAAAATGGTAGATATGCAACTAAGCAATGAAAAACTCATTGAAAGGGGTGTAAAAATGATAGTAAATGAGATTAATGTGACTCATGACAAAGCAAAACAATTACTAACCCAGCATGGAAGCGTACGTTTAGCGATTAAAAACTATAATAATGGAGACAAACAGAACAAATAAAAACGTACTTGCCAAAGGTTTAAAAATTATGGTGGCGGCTTTAGCTTGTATGTTTTTAGGCCCAACCCTTGTACATATAGCACTTACCAATAAAGAAAAACCGCTTTATATCCCTATATTAATTGTAGCCATAATAATTTGTGTATTAGCCATCTTCTTCACTTTTAAGGGCATAAACACCATTTTAGATAGTATGTTTAAAAAAAACAACTCCTAATTTAGTGCTAAATAAAAATGGTTTGTTAATCTGTTAGTATTCGAATTAAGATTTAAAATAGGTATTCTTTAACACACGCTACAACTTTAAAGGGGAAACAACATGTTCTTTATGACTAGACTTTAGTAATGGACTAATTTTTTCTTGGATATCCTTTTTCAATTGAAGCAATAAGTTATCTTTCCTAAAATGACGATGCACAGATAACCCAATAGTACGCACTGGAACTGGAGGTTTAAAAAAACTTAAATGATTTCGGTCTTCTGCAGTAAAATCTAGACATGCTAAATGGGGTAAAAGGGTTATACCCTTATTCTTCCTCACAAAACGTATTAAACTTTCAATAGAGCCCGCTTTGAAATCAAAATTTACAGCCCTTTTAGTACTGCAAATTTGACCTTCACAAATGGTGTTAATTTGTGTATGCAGACAATGTCCTTCCTCTAATAACCAAAATTTATTAAAATCTATATCTTCTAGCTTTACCTCCTTATTTTTGGAGTTCCCAGTACAATCATAAAGCATAAAAGGCTCATTGTATAAAGGAATTTCAATCAAATTCTTATCACCTATCGGTGTGGCTAAAATACCAATGTCCAGTTCCCTGTTCACCAACAAATTTAGAATAGATGTTGTTGTCATTTCGCTTACCGTAAAATTTATTTTAGGAAACTTACGCACAAAATCATTCAAAAATAATGGTAATAAATAAGGAGCTACAGTGGGAATTACGGCAATTTTAATATTGCCCACCAATTCGCCTTTTACACTTTGTATGGTGTCTGATAAATTAGAAATCTCTTTCTCTATAAGTTTTAATTGATTGATAATCTCCTCACCCTCTTTAGTTATTGTAATGGGCTTTGTTTTTCTATCAAAAATTCGAACACCTATTTCTTCTTCAAATTTACCAATCATGGTACTTAAAGTAGATTGAGAAATAAAACATCTGTCGGCCGCTAAGCTAAAATTCTTTAATTCGGCAACGGCAAGAATATATTGATACTGGCGCGTATTCATCTATTTTATAAATAATGTTATCTAAACTATCGTTTTTATAAATCAAATATATGTACTAGATTTACAATCTACAAATAAACTATAGTAAATTTATGGAAAATAACAATTCAAAACAGGGTAAATGCCCAGTGATGCATGGAGGAAATACCTCTGCAGAAAAAACCGTTACGAACTGGTGGCCAGAAGCCCTAAATTTTGATATTCTACATCAACACGATACGAAAACTAATCCTTTAAATGGCGATTTTAATTATCGTGAAGAATTAAAAAAATTAGATGTTAATGCGTTAAAAGAAGATTTACACGCACTCATGACCGATAGTCAAGACTGGTGGCCAGCAGATTGGGGTCATTACGGTGGTTTAATGATTAGAATGGCTTGGCATGCCGCAGGTACTTACAGAATTAGCGATGGCCGTGGTGGTGGTGGCACAGGAAATCAGCGTTTTGCTCCGCTTAATTCATGGCCAGATAATGTAAGTTTAGACAAAGCAAGACGCCTACTTTGGCCTATTAAAAAGAAATATGGAAACAAATTAAGTTGGGCAGATTTAATTATTTATGCTGGAACGATTGCATACGAAAGCATGGGGTTAAAATCCTATGGATTCTCCTTTGGTCGCGAAGATATTTGGCATCCTGAAAAAGATATCTATTGGGGTGCAGAGAAAGAGTGGTTAGCTCCTAGTGATGAGCGTTACAAAAATGTAGAAGATCCTTCTACTATGGAAAATCCGTTAGCGGCCGTACAAATGGGATTAATTTATGTTAATCCAGAAGGTGTAAACGGTAAACCAGACCCTTTGAAAACCGGAGCACAAGTTCGTGAAACATTTAAGAGAATGGCCATGAACGATGAAGAAACGGTTGCATTAACCGCAGGTGGACATACTGTAGGTAAAACACATGGTAACGGAGATGCTAGTATTTTAGGTCCAGCACCTGAAGCGGCTGGAGTCGAAGAACAAGGATTTGGATGGTCTAACCCCCATAAATCTGGAAAAGGTCGCCACACCGTAACAAGTGGATTGGAAGGCGCGTGGACCACACACCCTACGAAATGGGATAATGGTTTTTTTGAAATGCTTTTTAACCATGAGTGGGAATTAGTAAAAAGTCCTGCAGGAGCCTGGCAATGGGAACCTAAAAGCATAAAAGAAGAAGATAAACCAGTAGATGTTGAAGACAGCTCAATACGTCATAACCCAATGATGACAGATGCCGATATGGCCATGAAAATGGATCCCATCTACAGAGAAATTTCATTAAAATTTAAAAATGATTTTGAGGCCTTTTCTGATGCTTTTGCCCGCGCTTGGTTCAAATTAACGCACCGTGACATGGGACCTAGAAGCCGTTATTTTGGCCCTGACGTACCACAGGAAGATTTAATTTGGCAAGATCCAATTCCTGAAGGAAACAAGAATTACGACATTAATGCTGTAAAACAAAGAATCGCTCAATCTGGTCTTAGCATTTCCGAAATGGTTACAACAGCTTGGGATAGTGCTCGCACATTTAGAGGATCAGACCTTAGAGGTGGCGCAAATGGAGCTCGAATCCGTTTAGCACCACAAAAAGACTGGGCAGGAAACGAACCAGAAAGACTCTCCAAAGTACTTTCAATTTTAGAACCTATTGCTCACGAATTCAATATAAGTATAGCCGACACCATCGTATTAGCTGGTAATCTAGGTGTAGAACAAGCCGCAAAAAATGCAGGGATTAATATAACCGTTCCTTTTGCTCCTGGACGTGGAGACGCTACCGCTGAAATGACAGATATAGAATCTTTCGAACCTTTAGAACCACTTGCTGATGGTTTTAGAAATTGGCTGAAAAAAGATTATATCGTTAGTCCAGAAGAACTATTACTGGACCGCACACAATTAATGGGCTTAACTGCTACAGAAATGACGGTTTTAATTGGAGGAATGCGTGTTATAGGCACCAACCATAATAACACAGACCATGGAATATTTACCAATAATAAAGGGGCTTTAACGAACGACTTTTTTGTAAACCTAACAGATATGGGTTACGCCTGGGAACCTACAGAAAATGGACTTTATAATATCCGTTCTAAACATGATGGTAAAATAAAATTTACGGCAACTCGAATAGACTTGATATTTGGTTCGAATTCGATTTTACGTTCTTATTCTGAATTTTATGCACAAGATGATAACAAAGAAAGATTCGTAAACGATTTTGTTAAAACTTGGGTTAAAGTGATGAATGCAGATCGATTTGATTTAGTTGACTAATGATAATGTTATAATACATCCAAACTATTAAACTGAAGCCCATAATTTTGAAATTATGGGCTTTTTGTTTATTACCATAAAACAAGAGTTAGATTAAAGAGCATGTATTTTAGATCGTTTAACTACCTTTAATTTAAAAACCACAACAAAATACTTAACAACAAATATCCAATAGAATAATTCTAAGTTTTTGTTATAACCACAAATTCCGTACTAATAAAAAGACCATTCCCAAAAACATACCCTACACGATTTTATCAGATGTTTTTTAAGTTAAGTTTAAGCAAAAAAAAATCCTCAACACAGACATGTTGAGGATTTATAAATTCTAAACTTGATTTAGAATAAAAAAGGCAACGACCTACTCTCCCACAAATGCAGTACCATCGGCGCTAATGGGCTTAACTTCTCTGTTCGGAATGGTAAGAGGTGAGCCCCATCGCTATAATCACCTTAAGTTTTAAGTTAAGAGTTACTTGGTAAAAACTACCTGTTATTAAACCGGTCACTTTTAGCTTTTCACTGTTAACTGCAAGATAACTCTTGCAAATATCTTAACATATTGAAAATAAGAGACATGATGTGTAATAATTATCTAAACTTTATAAAAAAACAGGCGTACAATAAGCCTATGGGTTATTAGTACTACTTGGCTATGACATTACTGCCTTTACACCTATAGCCTATCAACGTGGTCATCTTCCACGACCCTTTAAAGAAATCTCATCTTGTGGTGGGTTTCGCGCTTATATGCTTTCAGCGCTTATCCCTTCCTAACGTAGCTACTCAGCAATGCCGCTGGCGCGACAACTGATACACCAGAGGTTAGTCCAACTCGGTCCTCTCGTACTAAAGTCAGATCCACTCAAATTTCTAACGCCCACTGTAGATAGAGACCGAACTGTCTCACGACGTTCTGAACCCAGCTCGCGTGCCACTTTAATGGGCGAACAGCCCAACCCTTGGGACCTTCTCCAGCCCCAGGATGTGACGAGCCGACATCGAGGTGCCAAACCCCCCCGTCGATATGAGCTCTTGGGGGAGATCAGCCTGTTATCCCCGGCGTACCTTTTATCCTTTGAGCGATGGCCCTTCCATGCGGAACCACCGGATCACTATGCTCTTGTTTCCAACCTGATCGACTTGTAGGTCTCTCAGTCAAGCTCCCTTATGCCATTGCACTCTACGCACGGTTACCAAGCGTGCTGAGGGAACCTTTAGAAGCCTCCGTTACTCTTTTGGAGGCGACCACCCCAGTCAAACTACCCACCAAGCACTGTCCCCATCGCTGGGTTAGACTCTAGATAAGCAAAGGGTGGTATTTCAACAATGACTCCACAACGCCTGGCGACGCCGCTTCAAAGTCTCCCACCTATCCTACACATTACTTATCCAAAACCAATACTAAGCTATAGTAAAGGTGCACGGGGTCTTTTCGTCCCACAGCGGGTAATCGGCATCTTCACCGATACTTCAATTTCACCGAGCTCATGGCTGAGACAGTGTCCAGATCGTTGCACCATTCGTGCAGGTCGGAACTTACCCGACAAGGAATTTCGCTACCTTAGGACCGTTATAGTTACGGCCGCCGTTTACTGGGGCTTCATTTGAGATCTTCTCCGCCTAAGGCGGATAAACCCTCCACTTAACCTTCCAGCACCGGGCAGGTGTCAGGCCATATACATCATCTTTCGATTTAGCATAGCCCTGTGTTTTTGATAAACAGTCGCCTGGACTCTTTCACTGCGGCCCATCTTAAGATGGGCGACGCTTCTCCCGAAGTTACGCGTCTATTTTGCCTAGTTCCTTAGCCATGAATCTCTCGAGCTCCTTAGAATTCTCATCCCAACTACCTGTGTCGGTTTAGGGTACGGGCTGCTTCACTCGCTTTTCTTGGAAGTCGCTTCTCTGGATTATCACCTTGACCGAAGCCTCAGTGTACTATCGGGGCATTACTGCTCCCTTCAACGTGCAATTTCCGTCAGCACGCACCAAATATACGCCTCCGTCACTTTTATTGTGAGCAGGTACAGGAATATTAACCTGTTGTCCATCCACTACCCCTTTCGGGTTCGCGTTAGGTCCCGACTAACCCTCAGCTGATTAGCATAGCTGAGGAAACCTTAGTCTTTCGGAGTGCGGGTTTCTCGCCCGCATTATCGTTACTTATGCCTACATTTTCTTTTGTAGCTTCTCCAGCAAACCTCACAGTTCACCTTCGACGACGCTACAATGCTCCCCTACCACTTTTTCAAGTCCATAGCTTCGGTAATATGTTTATGCCCGATTATTATCCATGCCGAACCGCTCGACTAGTGAGCTGTTACGCACTCTTTAAATGAATGGCTGCTTCCAAGCCAACATCCTAGCTGTCAAAGCAGTTCAACCGCGTTTATTCAACTTAACATATATTGGGGACCTTAGCTGATGGTCTGGGTTCTTTCCCTCTCGGACATGGACCTTAGCACCCATGCCCTCACTGCTGATGATCATTTTATAGCATTCGGAGTTTGTCAGGAATTGGTAGGCGGTGAAGCCCCCGCATCCAATCAGTAGCTCTACCTCTATAAAACTATAAATCAACGCTGCACCTAAATGCATTTCGGGGAGTACGAGCTATTTCCGAGTTTGATTGGCCTTTCACCCCTACCCACAGGTCATCCGAAGACTTTTCAACGTCTGGCGGTTCGGTCCTCCACTGTATGTTACTACAGCTTCAACCTGCCCATGGGTAGATCACACGGTTTCGCGTCTACCACTACTAACTTTATACCCACGAAGGTGGGTATCGCGCCCTATTCAGACTCGCTTTCGCTACGGATCCGTGACTTAATCACTTAACCTTGCTAGCAACGGTAACTCGTAGGCTCATTATGCAAAAGGCACGCCGTCACAGAATAAATTCCGCTCCGACCGCTTGTAAGCGTATGGTTTCAGGTTCTATTTCACTCCCTTATTCAGGGTTCTTTTCACCTTTCCCTCACGGTACTAGTTCACTATCGGTCTCTCAGGAGTATTTAGCCTTATCGGATGGTCCCGACTGTTTCATACAGGATTACTCGTGTCCCGCACTACTCAGGATACCACTATCTTACTACGCTTTACTTATACCGGGCTATCACCGTCTATGGCCTGTCTTTCCAAACAGTTCTAATTCATTGTAGCTCAAATATCGTGGTCCTACAACCCCACAATTGCCGTAACAATTATGGTTTGGGCTAATCCGCGTTCGCTCGCCGCTACTGACGGAATCACTTTTGTTTTCTTCTCCTCCGGGTACTTAGATGTTTCAGTTCTCCGGGTTTACCTCCATCGCTGGATACTATATCTTCAATATAGTGGGTTGCCCCATTCGGATATCTACGGATCAAATCTTGTGTGCAGATCCCCGTAGCTTTTCGCAGCTTATCACGTCCTTCATCGCCTCTGAGAGCCTAGGCATTCCCCATACGCCCTTATTTAGCTTATTGTACTTTTTGCTTTTTTAATGAGTTTACTATATCTATCAAGAAATTGATAAATACAATATGACTAAACATACATCGCTCGTTGTGAGTATGCTTAATCTTAAATTATTACTTAAATAATAGATTAAATCTATATATTTTTTCATGTATCTTTTTTTCAATATGTCAATGAACGTTTAAAAGTATTAAGATCTTAGTATTAAGTATTAAGACGCATCTTAATACTTTGTACTTTTATCTTTGTACTCTCTAGTGGAGAATATCGGAGTCGAACCGATGACCTCCTGCGTGCAAGGCAGGCGCTCTAGCCAGCTGAGCTAATCCCCCGTGTTTAAGTGAACAGTCTTAGTTAAAAGTTAACAGTAACTAATCGCTGCAACGTTAACTGGGTTGCTCTACTTCTAAAATTTCCTTTTTTTTTAAAGAACGTTTCTTTTAAAAACAATCCTATCGATTCCCTTTAAAAGATACCCACTCTCGTGGGCATACTCAGCACTTAAGTGCTTCGTAGTCTCAGGCAGACTCCCCTCGACTACGCTCAGGGTAAACTTCTCGTCTGTCTTTCGACAACTCTGTAGTCTCAGGCAGACTCGAACTGCCGACCTCTACATTATCAGTGTAGCGCTCTAACCAGCTGAGCTATGAGACTGTTTTCTTGAGATACTAGATGTTTAGACACTAGAATCTAGACTTTAATGTCTAGGCTCTTGGCTCTAGAATCTAATCTCTATATTTTTAAATTAACAGCAATGAGAATAAACTATTTTTCAAGCTAGGTTTTTTTCTTCCTCTTAGTCGTCTTTCTCTAGAAAGGAGGTGTTCCAGCCGCACCTTCCGGTACGGCTACCTTGTTACGACTTAGCCCTAGTTACCGATTTTACCCTAGGCCGCTCCTTGCGGTAACGGACTTCAGGTACTCCCAGCTTCCATGGCTTGACGGGCGGTGTGTACAAGGCCCGGGAACGTATTCACCGCATCATGGCTGATATGCGATTACTAGCGATTCCAGCTTCACGGAGTCGAGTTGCAGACTCCGATCCGAACTGTGATAGGGTTTATAGATTCGCTCCTTCTCGCGAAGTGGCTGCTCTCTGTCCCTACCATTGTAGCACGTGTGTAGCCCAGGACGTAAGGGCCGTGATGATTTGACGTCATCCCCACCTTCCTCACGGTTTGCACCGGCAGTCTTGTTAGAGTTCCCGACACTACTCGCTGGCAACTAACAACAGGGGTTGCGCTCGTTATAGGACTTAACCTGACACCTCACGGCACGAGCTGACGACAACCATGCAGCACCTTGTAAATTGTCCGAAGAAAAGTCTATCTCTAAACCTGTCAATCTACATTTAAGCCCTGGTAAGGTTCCTCGCGTATCATCGAATTAAACCACATGCTCCACCGCTTGTGCGGGCCCCCGTCAATTCCTTTGAGTTTCATTCTTGCGAACGTACTCCCCAGGTGGGATACTTATCACTTTCGCTTAGTCACTCAAACCGAAGTCCGAACAACTAGTATCCATCGTTTACGGCGTGGACTACCGGGGTATCTAATCCCGTTCGCTCCCCACGCTTTCGTCCATCAGTGTCAGTTCATTATTAGTAATCTGCCTTCGCAATTGGTATTCCATGTGATATCTATGCATTTCACCGCTACACCACATATTCTAACTACTTCATAATAACTCAAGATAACCAGTATCAAGGGCAATTCTACAGTTGAGCTGCAGACTTTCACCCCTGACTTAATCATCCACCTACGGACCCTTTAAACCCAATGATTCCGGATAACGCTTGGATCCTCCGTATTACCGCGGCTGCTGGCACGGAGTTAGCCGATCCTTATTCTTACAGTACCGTCAAGCCTCTACACGTAGAGGTGTTTCTTCCTGTATAAAAGCAGTTTACAACCCATAGGGCAGTCATCCTGCACGCGGCATGGCTGGATCAGGCTCTCGCCCATTGTCCAATATTCCTCACTGCTGCCTCCCGTAGGAGTCTGGTCCGTGTCTCAGTTCCAGTGTGGGGGATCCCCCTCTCAGGGCCCCTACCTATCGTAGCCATGGTATGCCGTTACCACACCATCTAGCTAATAGGACGCATAATCATCTTTTACCGATAAATCTTTAATATAAAATCCATGCGAATATTATATACTATGGAGTATTAGTCAGAATTTCTCCTGGTTATTCTCCAGTAAAAGGCAGATTCTATACGCGTTACTCACCCGTGCGCCGGTCGTCGACAAGTGCAAGCACTCTCGTTACCCCTCGACTTGCATGTGTTAGGCCTGCCGCTAGCGTTCATCCTGAGCCAGGATCAAACTCTTCATCGTTAATTTTTATCGTGCTCGCTAATTCTAAAACTAGCCAACAACTTTAACAACTAAATAGGAATGTTCTAGTTCTCAAAATGGTCTATTCTCTTTTGTGATCTTAACCGTTTCCAGTTAAAATCTTACGCTGTCAATTCAATATGTTTATGAACTTGTTTCTCTTGAACTAACGTCGTTTCCTCCGTTAGCGGGTGCAAATATAACACCTTTTTTTAATCTCACAATGCTTTTTAAAGTTTTTTTTAAAAAAAATATCACTCTACTTTTTTTAGCCTTAAATCACACTCTAAATGAACTTCGCAACTAACAAGTTTAATACCCGTTTTAGCGGGTGCAAACATACAATACATTTCCGTATTATCAACCACTTTTTTCTGCCTTTTTTTAAAGTTTTTTTGCCGCCTCTTTAATGACCTTGTTTTGTGGGGGTTATCACTCGAGAAAAAATAAAAAAAAGTGATGTTGCTTGTTTCCTAGCTTAACACAAGCCCACATCCATATGAAAACTGATGGAATATTTTCTTTATTATTTCATGACTATGCGTTCTATAACTCTCAAAAAAAAATAAATAGTACGACTACACCACCTCCCTAAGTCATTTTAAAATATCATAATTAGTGATACGTTGTACATTCTTCTTCCATAAGATAACAACTCTTAGCTGTTTTTGCATAAGTATTTCACAGCATAAGATTATTAATAAAAAATGTTGTTTAAGCCATAACACGCTTTTTAATCATTCTTGCGCTTTATACCAAGCCTAGAATTAAAATGGTTTAACATTTTGAATAAACAACTAGCACTTAAAATTGGGAGTACTGTTCATGTTATCGCATAAATATAAGCAACCGCCTTCTGAATTTTTAGTAGAAGAACTACTGGGCAATTGAGAAATACATAAGTTTAAGA
>NZ_CP040813.1:1015000-1172500 GCF_009498295.1 Oceanihabitans sp. IOP_32
CAACTTAAGCGTTTTGCATATCGATGCCCATGCCGATTTACGCCAAAGCTACGAAGGCTCAACCTGCAATCATGCCTGTGCGGTTTATGAAGCCAGCCAGAGTACCAACCTTATTCAGGTAGGGATTCGCTCTATGGATGTGATGGAAAAAACCGTGATGGATGAAGACAAAACCTTTTTTGCACACGATATGGCTATGGATGATACTTGGATGGATGCCGCAATCGATCAAATGACAGACAACGTGTTTATCACTTTCGATTTAGATGCTTTCGATCCTTCAATCATGCCAAGCACAGGAACCCCAGAACCTGGTGGTTTATTATGGTACGAAACCTTAGATTTTTTAAAACAAGTTTTTGAAGAAAAAAACGTGGTAGGTTTCGATATTGTTGAACTGTGCCCAAATGAAAAAGAAAAGTCATCAGACTTTCTAGCAGCCAAGTTATATTATAAAATGCTAAGCTATAAATTTAAAAATGATGAAGCAGAAGACGATTACGACAATGCTTTTGACACCAACGAAATAAATAAAAACAATTCAAAATACAACGAAGACGATGACTACTAAAGGACCTATTTCTCAATTTATAGAAAAGCACTACTTACATTTTAATGCTGCGGCCTTAGTTGATGCTGCCAAAGGATATGAAGCACAGTTAGATGGCGGCGCAAAAATGCTAGTTTCTCTTGCTGGAGCTATGAGTACCGCAGAACTTGGTAAGAGTTTTGCCGAAATGATTCGTCAAGACAAGGTTCAAATAATCTCTTGTACAGGTGCCAACCTTGAAGAAGATATTATGAATTTAGTAGCACATTCACATTACAAACGCGTACCAAATTACCGCGATTTAACACCTCAAGACGAGTGGGATTTAATGGAAAAAGGATTAAATCGCGTAACAGATACCTGTATTCCAGAAGAAGAAGCCTTTAGACGCTTACAGAAACATATCGTAAAAATTTGGAAAGATGCCGAAGCAAACGGAGAACGTTATTTACCGCACGAGTATATGTATAAAATGTTATTATCTGGCGTATTAGAACAATACTACGAAATAGACCTAAAAGATTCTTGGATGTACGCTGCCGCAGAAAAGAACTTACCAATAATTTGTCCAGGTTGGGAAGATAGTACCATGGGCAACATCTTTGCTAGCTACGTACTTAAAGGCGAGTTACAAGCCAGTACCGTAAAATCTGGAATTGAGTATATGACCTTTTTAGCAGATTGGTACACCGCAAACTCTCAAAACGGCATTGGTTTCTTCCAAATTGGAGGCGGCATCGCAGGCGATTTCCCAATATGTGTGGTACCTATGTTGTATCAAGATATGGAACGCCCAGACACACCGTTTTGGAGTTATTTTTGTCAGATTAGCGATTCTACAACAAGTTACGGGTCGTATTCTGGTGCTGTACCAAACGAAAAAATCACTTGGGGTAAACTCAATGTAGACACCCCTAAATTCATAATAGAAAGTGACGCCACTATTGTTGCGCCATTGGTTTTCGCCTATGTATTAGGCCTGTAAACATGAACGAGAACATAGATAATATTGAGCTTAAGTTTTTAACTGTTGATGATTTTGAAGAGTTAAAAGATGCCACTTTAGAGGCCTACGGAGGCGTGCTTAATTCCTATTGGAAAAAACACCATATAGAAGAGTTAACCTCTATGTTCCCCGAAGGTCAGGTGGTTATAAAAATTGATGGCGATATTGCAGGTTGCGCCTTATCACTTATTGTAGATTATGATCGTATTGATGACGAGCATACTTACGAGGATATAATTGGTGGTAAATCCTTTAAAAATCACGACCCTAATGGTGATGTACTCTATGGCATTGATGTATTTATAAAGCCCCAGTATAGGGGCTTACGCCTAGGAAGACGATTATACGATTACAGAAAAGAACTTTGTGAGAATTTAAATTTAAAGGGCATTGTTTTTGGAGGAAGAATGCCAAATTACCATAAATATAAAGAACTTACTCCAAAAGAGTATATAGAAAAAGTAAAACGCAAAGACATTCATGATCCTGTTTTAAATTTTCAAATCTCTAACGATTTTCATCCAGTTCGAGTGCTTAAAGGTTATTTAGAAGGCGATACCGCATCTAATGAATACGCGGTATTAATGGAGTGGGACAATATATATTATACCAAACCCAATAAAAAAGCGAGTTCTGTAAAAACAGTTGTTAGGTTAGGCCTCATTCAATGGCAAATGCGTCCGTATAAAGATCTGGATGCCCTCATGCAACAAGTTGAATATTTTATAGACAGCGTGGCGGCGTATAGATCAGATTTTGCCGTATTTCCGGAGTTTTTTAATGCGCCTTTAATGGCAGAATTTAACCACATGCATGAGCCAGATGCCATTAGAGAACTAGCAAAATTTACAGAAACCATTGTCGATAAATTAAAGCAATTATCGATTTCGTATAACATTAATATTATTTCTGGAAGTATGCCAGAACTTGTAAACGATAAGTTATACAATGTGGGATATTTATGCAGAAGAGATGGCAGTGTAGAACGTTACGAGAAATTACATATTACCCCAGACGAAGCTAAGGTGTGGGGTATGCAAAAAGGCCATACATTACAAACTTTTGAAACCGATGCAGGTAAAATTGGTATACTTATTTGTTACGACTCAGAGTTTCCAGAATTATCACGTTTATTAGCCGATGAAGGTATGGATATTCTTTTCATTCCGTTTTTAACCGATACGCAGAACGGCTATTCTCGTGTAAGACTATGTGCTCAGGCACGCGCTGTAGAAAACGAATGTTATGTAGCCATTTCGGGTAGTGTTGGTAATTTGCCAAACGTAAATAATATGGATATTCAATACGCACAATCGGCCGTATTTACCCCATGCGATTTTTCATTTCCTAGTAATGGCATTAAGGCCGAGGCGACTACAAATACCGAGATGATTTTAGTGGCCGACGTAGACTTAAGTTTACTGCGAGAGCTGCATGCACTTGGTGCCGTGCGCAATTTAAAAGATAGAAGAAAAGATTTTTACGATGTTATCAGAATAAAATAATCTTGTATCTTACGCAGAGAAAAAAAATCCTTTGTATGAAAAATAAAAACGATAATTTAAAACGAGTTATTGTAGATTTTAAAAAGCTAACACCAGAAATTTTAGCCCTATTAGTAGAGAAGTATCCCGATGGATATGATGATGATCACATTGTAACTTTTAAAAATGCTAAAAACGAACTTATTGAAGCCGTTGAGGTTCTTACTGCAGACACCAAATATCTCGTAAAAGTAAGTGCTAAATTAGAAGTCACCATGGAGAACTATGACGAGGATGATTATGAAGATTTTGCTGCAAATGATCCAGAAGCCGTCCCAGATCCAGAGATTGCAGAAGAAGATGCTTCAAATGATTTAGATTAAAATCTTAAATTAACTCTATTAGTTTTAAATGCACAAGCATTTATACGAACGAACTTAAAACACATATTAATTTTTGAAGACTTAACTTTATAGGTTTTAAGTCCCTATTTAAGCTTTAAATTCTGTCTTCTAAGTGTAATACCAAATTAACAATGTCATGTCGCATACAATTCGTTTACTCACATTTTTCTGTTTTATAAATAGGTGTTCATGATGTGCTTCGCAGTTCTTTTTCGCCCATATTTAGGTAGAAAATAAAACCATGACTTTGGCTAGGGGCTTTGATTTTAGCTCACGCCCATATTATAGTAAAATAACGTGTTCGTGAATCTGCGATTTCCATCTCATCTGAGTAAAAAATAAGTAAAATTAACCATACGACATTTCAAAATTAAATTGGTGCAAATAATATTTCCCGAGGCCGACACCTCGGGGAAACTTAGCTTGATAAAAACCTAAAATCACAATGCAGCTTTACAACCTTTAAATAACTAAAAACATCCTTTTTTTAAAACAAAATTATCATTCTACTCCTTTTTTGTTAAAATTTGAAAATATTTTTTTTGCTTAATTCATGGATTTAAAAGTGAAAAAAAAAATCGATTAAACCCAAACACATAACGACACCACAATTGTTTATCAACTAAAAAAATGACAAAAAAAAAGACTAAAAATTATCGCTTTGAAATGTTAATTTTTAATCCTTAAAAATCTATACCACAAAGCCAGGCGTATATGTATTATATTCACTACCAGTAGTTTTAAAACTTAGAACTGCTAAAAGTAATTCGGAGATGTGGTAGGCCATCAACCGATAAAAACAATTATTTAATCTTAAAATTTTAAAAAAATGAAAACAAATCTTTTATTAAAATGCGCAGTATTTGCACTATCAATCGTTACCTTTTCTAGCTTTGCAACAGTGACTAATTTGAATGACGTAACAACCACTCTAGACATTCAAGAGGAAACTGTAGTAAATGCCGTTTACGACGGGCACGATGAGTCTGGATACAACTTTACAGTTGTAGATGAAGATGATAATGAGTCTACTATTACTTTTCAAGAAATTAGCGCTGAATTATTACAGACTTATGATTTAAAATCTGAATCGTTCGTAGGTAAAAGTTTTACAGTTACTTACAAAACTGAAAACGATGTTAATACCATCACGAACCTTACTGAATTACCACAGTATTAATCGAAAAATAAATTAGTCGAGGTCCTACCTCAAGACTTTTCGACAAAATATTTGTGTGTTTCACAATGAAAAAGGCTGCTCTATGAGCGGCTTTTTTTTATAAATACTTCCCAAACAAATACCCCGTAAACTATGGCGTACTCTATGGCAATAATCCATAAATTCTCAGATTTATCGGCGCTATCTGCGTTTAAATAGGCTAAATAACTTAAAACAATAACAAAACTCCACACGAACACAAACTTATATCTAGTAAAAACCGAAAGTGCTAAAATTGTTGCAATATACCATGGGTGCACCGTTGTTGCTACAAAAAAATAAAAAGACAAGAACAATAACATCGACGTTATTAATTGACTCGTTGTTTTATTTTTTCTGAAAAAAGTAAGCATAAGCACAAATAAAATAACAACCACAGATAATACTGGCCCAATAATTTCAATTTCATTATAGCCTCTAAAAGCATATCCTATAGCTCTAGCGACATAATATATACTGGCATTAAACTCAAAATTACTAAACCATAATCCCACGGTTTTAGCATAATTGATAATAAATTCTGTAGAATAAAAAGGAAGAAATAAGAGAATTACAGTAATCATTGTAATACTATAAAATGAAAGTAATTGTTTTATTCCCTTTTGTACGTCATTGCGAGGAGTGCACGACGTGGCAATCTTTTTTCTGTTATCTTGAACTTGTTCAGGAAACTCATAATCATTTTTTTTTGAAACAAACCATTGATAAAATAAAGGCAAAAATAGTAAAGGAATTAATTTAACTGAAACTGACAAACCCAAAACAATAGCCGCAAATTGCCATTTACCAATATGCATTAAATATAAACTCCAAATTAAAAAGAAAATCATGACACCTTCAAAATGAAGATTGCCAGTTAACTCTATAACAATAAACGGATTTAAAATATACCAGAACATATGATAAGCTGGAAGTTTTAGCTTTTTAAGCAGTCTTTTTCCAAAATAAAGTGTTCCAAAATCGGCGGCAATAATTAACAAACGCATCGCTACAACCGCTCCTAAAATACTTTTCCCAGAAAAAAAAGCTGCTAAAGCAAAACAAAATTGATTTAACGGCGGATAATTACTAAAATGGCTCGCATTTAAAGCTCCCATACCTTCGTATAACACTTGAGCTTGTGCCACAGGAGGTTCAGCATTGCGCATTAAGGCTTCTACTGTATGCAGGTAAGGATTAATACCCTCCAATAACAACCTACCATCCCAAATAAACCGATAAAAATCTTGCGATAAATTCGGTATAGCCAAAATAAAAACAGCTCTAAAAACAAAGGCTAGCCAAGTTAAAAGTTTTATGTTTCCCTTAAAATATTGTACTAATTTATAAAACAAAAAAAATAAGGCGGCATATAATAATAGCAGCTTTATATAATCTGTACGCAGCAAATCGTAAGCAAAAGCGCCGTAAAACATCAAACTTGACAATGCCATAAGGAATGGCATTTTATGTAGTTTTAAAAAAGCAGTATTTAAAAACATGAAGTAAATATAGGATTAATTGTTCTAAATTCTTCGCTTAGAAATACTCACTTTGACTTACGAGAAAAATTCACTAAATTAGAGGATTAAGACCATTAAATATTAAGCTTCTTGTCTATACTGGGCTTATTGGCGCAAAACATTAAGACTATTTTTTTAAGACATCAACAAAAATTTATTTAGATAATATGTTAAGAATCCAAGTAAAAAAAGGAGTTGATAAAGTTCTTTTAAGGCTATATCATTCTAGCCATAAAAAAGAAGCTCTTAAATTTCTTAAAAAAATAGAAGCTCAAAAAGGTAAAACGAATCCTAAATTTATAAAATTAAGTAATCAATATGCCTCAGATGTTCTTGGGTGGATTGGTTATTCTCCTTGGCTTTATGTCTATAGTGCCATTAGCGGAAGTTTTAAAGAAGGATGGATTCCAGATAATTATTACGGTAAAATAGTAATACCTGAACTTAAGGGGCAATATGGTGCTTTAGACGATTTAAATGCACTACAAAACAAACTTTTTACTAGTGCCCTATTTCCCGATAAGGCTTATTATGTTAATGGTTTATGGACCACCAAAGACTACGCTGTAATTCCTCAAAAAAAGGTGGCAGACGTTCTATTTAATTCGTCACAAGACATTGTTTACAAAACAGATAATTCGTTAAGAGGCCTAGGTGTGCACTTTTTTTCTAAAGATAATTTTGAAATTAATAAAGTAATGGCCTTAGGTAATGGCATAGCTCAACAGTTTATTAAGCAGCATGTTTTTTTTGAAGACATTGTGTCGAAATCTGTAGCCACCATTAGATTAACCACATATATCGATGTGAAGGGAGAAACTTCTCTTCGATCAGGTTTTCTTCGTGTAGGACGGGCTCCAGATACTCATGTAAAATCTGTAAGTCATATAAGAGTGCCCATTAATATAAACACTGGGGAGTTAAGTAAAACTGGATATGATACCAATTTGAATACCATTGAAAAACATCCCGACAGTAATTATATTTTTAATAAAAGAAAAATACCACATTTTAACAAATGCATAGCTGCTGTACTACATTTACACAAACAAATGCCTTTTTCAAGAACCATAGGTTGGGACTTAACGCTTGACAAAAATGAAGAAGTTAAAGTGATGGAATGGAATGGAGGACATAACGACGTGAAATTTGGCGAGGCCACACAAGGCCCATGTTATGCAGATCTAGGATGGGAAAAATTATGGAAAAAATAAGCGTCGTATTCAAGATGACTCCGGCAAAACCAGACGCTCAATATCTAAAAGTATATTAGTTCGAACAGAAAACCAGATTTGATTTATGGCTTTGATTTGATTTTCGATATCATCTGAGCAAAAACTAATTCAACTTATCAATACGACATTTCAAAATTAAATTGGTATGAGACCATCCTCAAATAAAAAAAACAACCATCTGCTAAAAATGATAAATTCAACAATAAAACAGATTAAAAAGTGCGAGTATTTTTTAGGATTTAGAGGTTAACGATTTATAAAAAACATAGCCAAAACCTAGAAACAACATAAGGTGAAATGGAAAAAGCCCAAAATCGCCACCTTGATCACCTACCACAAAAGCACTGTACAAACCAAAGGCAAAGTACAGCATAAGCAAACCTTCAAAAACCACATAAATAGAGATGGTTTTGTTTAGGTATTTATTTGTTTTCCATCCCTCTCTAGTACTACTAATATTAAATTTTGGTGTTCGAACAAATTCACTTTTTTTCCCAAAATGCCCTTCTAAAACTGCTATAGAATTATGCAAAGAAAAGCCCATAGCTACCGAGAAAAAAACAAAAAACATCCCTGTATAATTTAAAAAACTTCTTAGCGTAGTACCGTACATTTTCTTATACATTATCCAATAGCAAACAAAAAATATCAGAGTGCTTAACACAAAAAAACTCATCACTATAAAATAGGTTTTTAAATGGGCGTTTTCATTTTTTATGTAAAGCATGGGGACACTCAGTATCGCTACTACCAGAATGTTTAAAAACATGGTACTGTTTAATAAATGAAGTAAACCATGCAGTTTTGTTTTTGCCGATAGGTTTTTACTTTTTAAAACCTTCCACATCATTTTCTGGAAATTTTCGGCACCGCCTTTGTTCCATCTAAATTGTTGAGAGCGTGCTGCACTAATCACTATGGGTAACTCTGCTGGTGTAACAACATCTTCAAGGTATTTAAATTTCCATTTTTTTAATTGAGCACGATAGCTTAAATCTAAATCTTCGGTTAAGGTATCCCCTTCCCAATTACCAGCGTCTAAAATGCAAGTTTTCCGCCAAACACCTGCTGTACCATTAAAATTAATAAAATGGCCTTTACTATTTCTACCGACTTGCTCGAGTGTAAAATGAGCATCTAAAGCAAAAGCTTGTATTTTGGTTAATATAGAATAGTTGCGATTTATATGTGCCCAACGGGTTTGTACAACGCCAAGTTTTTCATCTTTAAAATAAGGGATGGTACGTTGTAACCAATCGGTTTGTGGCAGGAAATCGGCATCAAAAATGGCAATAAATTCGCCTTTAGCGGTTTCTAATCCCGCTTTTAATGCCCCAGCTTTAAAGCCTTTTCGATTGCTTCTGGTTATGTGCTGTATATCTAAACCTTCGTTTTGTATTTTAGCAATGTGGTGTTTCGTGCTTTCTACAGTTTCATCGGTAGAATCGTCTAAAACTTGAATCTCTAATCTATGTCTGGGGTAATCTATTTTGGCAATATTGTTCAATAAACGTTCCATAACATACATTTCGTTATAAACGGGTAGTTGTATGGTAACAAAAGGAACTTCCTTCGGATTTGATAAATCGAACAAATCAGAAGTCGTATTACTTTTTTTTGCCGATACATAATTAAATAAAAGGTTTAATTGTGCTAAGGCATAAACAAATATAAGCACTAAAGCTATGGTGTAAACTACTATAATTATGGTCTCTAAAAGCATTATTTAATACTGTATTTAAAAATCCATCCTAGTATTTTAAAACCAGCAAACACGGCTCCTTTAAAGGTACCAGAAACTTTCGAGATGCCTATTCTATTTCTGTAATTCACGGGTATTTCGGTGTAACTAAGTTTTTGCCTTAAGACCTTTAATTGCATTTCTACGGTCCAGCCATAGGTTTTATCTTCCATATTTAAGGCCAACAATTTATTGTATGTAATGGCTCTAAAGGGACCTAAGTCGGTGAATTTCGATTTAAAAAAGAGTGTCATCAATGTGGTTGCCAGCCAATTCCCAAAAATTTGCGGTCCTGTCATTGATCCTTGTTCTCTTAAATCCTTTACGCGCGCTCCAATTACAAAATCGATATCATCATTAATAATAGGTGCTACAATTTTTGTTAATTCCTCTGGATAATCACTATAATCGCCATCTAAAAACACGACAATATCTGGCTTTATATTTTGATTTGCTATATATGTCATACCTTTCAAACAAGCATAGCCGTAGCCTTTGCGTTTTTCCGTTAAAACGGTAGCCCCCGCTTTTTTGGCATTGATTTCAGTATTATCTGTAGAGTTATTACTAATTACAATTATTTCGTTAACTATATCAGGAATATCGTTAATAACAAGGGCAATAGAATCTGCTTCGTTGTAGGCAGGGATGATGACTTTTATATGAGGCATTGTTGAGGCGCTATTTTAATGACAAAAATACCAATATTTTAGGGGTTTAGTTACTCACACATACGCTTCTTTTCTGTTTTTTTAGTTATATAAAACAAGAATATTTTCTGTTATATAAAAGTAAATGATGTATCAGTGTACCATTATTTTTGTTTCAAAAAATCCATCAGATCTAAATTATTACCCAGTAAAACATCAGTAGGATTAATACGCCCTTTTTCTGGCCCATTTTCAAGTTTTAAAACCCCTCTTGGGCAAACCGCAGCACAAATACCGCAACCCACACAACTTGCTCTTATAATATTTTCGCCTTTTTGAGCATAAGCGCGTACATCAATACCCATTTCGCAATAGGTTGAGCAGTTACCACAAGAAATGCATTGGCCGCCATTAGTTGTAATTCTAAATCGCGATTTAAAACGCTGAACAATACCTAAATAAGCAGCTAACGGACAACCAAAACGGCACCATACGCGGTTGCCAAAAATAGGATAAAAACCTGTGCCTATAACACCTGCAAACCAAGCCCCAATTAAGAAACTATAAGCATCTTTTATCCATTGGGAGTTAATACCCAAAAACGACTGCACGCCAAGAAAATAACAATACAAAGTTACCAAAGTCATCACCAAAGAAAACACTAAAACGCCATGCACCAACCAGCGTTCTAATCTCCAGGCGTTTAAACTTTTATCTGAAAGTTGCCTGTACGGATCTCCTAAAGTTTCGGCTAAACCACCACAACCACAAACCCAAGAGCAATACCAGCGTTTTCCGAAGAAATAAGTCATAACAGGTACTATAACTAAGGTTAATACAATACCCCAAACCAATATAAATAATCCTATGGCGCCACTGTTACGAAGACTGTCTAAATTCCAATCAAAAAAGAAATCATAGTCTAAAGGAAAGGCATTTTTAAAATCGTATCCCGGCATATTTAAGCTTAGCATAATTTCTGGAATAAGAAAGGCGAATACTATTTGAAAGAACAGTACCGAAGTAGTTCTTATCATTTGATAAGTATTATGCCGGTATTTAATATACATACGCACGGCCATAACCAGCATAACCACAGAGTATAAAAAGCCATAAACAAACCATTGGCTTGCCGGATTGCCGTTTAAAAACACACTTATAGAATCGAGAATATAGGTCCAATTAACCACATAATCTGGGTAAAAATATAAGAGCACATAAAACACCACTAGATATAGGAGTACCAACCAAGCTATCCAACCACGGTTGGTACTCGCTTTATGATAAATACCGTTATTTTTAATTCCAGGTTTACCTAATAGAATAACATTTGGTAAAATAAAAAGTAAGGCACCAATTATTGCTAAACCAAAACTTAACCACCATAGGATTAACGGATTTTCTTTAACAAAACCTGAACCCGCAATTTTAGCAACTTCATAACTTAAACTGTGGGGTTTTCCGTAGATTTTATATTGATATTGCTCGCCTTTTTTATCCCAGTTTTTTTCAGAATCGTATTTTTCTATTAATTTATCATAGTAATCGTTTGAGGCTTGATAAGCTTGCCTCACGCGGCTAGAAAACTCAAAAATATTTAGATGCTCTTGAGTTACGGTAGCTTTAAAAAGGGCGTCTTCTATAACTTCACTTTGGTAATTTTTAGATTCAATAAAGGTTTTAAACTGGGAAGGGCTAAGCCCAAAGTTACCAGTGAATAAACTCCCTGAAAAAACACAGAGTCCTATTAAGAATAATATTAATCCTGATGTTTTTATTGCCTTCATCTCTTAGTTTCTTATCATACGATCTCATTGTATGAAAACACAATAAGCTCACATTTTATAGTGGTTCTACTTTGCAAAAATACGCTTCCAACTTTTCTTTTTCAGTTGTATATTGGTTTTGTTTTCCCTGTTGAATTTTGCAAGGATTTCGGGTTCATGAAGTTTATAAAACTCGGGGTCGAAATTAGCATCGGCCAAATGTTCTAAAACATAATCGACGCTGCGTTTTTGGTTAAGAATGCGATTGAAAAAATCGTGTCGCATTCTTATGCCAAAAGTGTTTATACCAATAAATTCGCGCGTGTTTTTATCGTAATTTACATGAATACATTTTTTACCATCTTCGTGTTCCCAATAAAAACGCTGCTCGTTTTCTTTTGTTTTTGCCCAAACCCAGCCATAGGTTTGGTATTCTATATCTATAAATTTGGCCGAGTTAAACCAATGTCCTGGTTGGTAGGCCATTCGAATACCGCAAATGGTTTGTGCAATGGTTTCTCCCATCATGCGTCCGGTATACCAAACCGCTTCTATACTGTTGCGCAGGTTAATGGCTTCACGCTGTTCTGCACAATCGCCAATGGCGTAAACATCTGGAATATTGGTTTCTAAAAAGCGATTGACTTTTACACCGCGATGGGTTTCAATCTTTGAGTTTTTTAAAAAATCGATATTAGGAGACACGCCCGCGGTTAAGCCCACGATGTTACATTCAATTTCGTCTTCGGTTTCAGCGATAACAACAGATTTTACCGTTCCATTTTCATCAGCTTTAATTTCCTTTAAGTTCACCCCTAACCTAAGATCGACGCCTATACTTCTAATTTCTCGATTAATCAAAGCCGACTCTTGTTCTGGTAAAACGATGTTCCAAAAACTAGATTCTCGAACTAAAAACGTAACAGGAATATGCCGAGAATGCAACATCTCGACTAATTCGACACCTATTAAACCACCACCAACAACAACGGCGTGTTTACACACTTTATTATTAGGTGCATATTTTTCAAGCGCCTCTAAGTCTTGTTTGTGGTACATACCCATAACGCCTTTTAGATCTTGTCCGGGCCAGCCAAACTTATTGGGTTTACTTCCCGTCGCTATAATAAGCTTATCGTATTTTAAAGACTCACCATTTGCAAACAGTAAACTTTTTGTTTCTGTTTTAACCGTTTTTACAAAGCCTTTTTTAAGGTTGATTTTATTCTTTTTCCAAAACCAATTTTCGTAGGGTTGCGTATGCTCAAACTTCATGTGTCCCATATACACATACATGAGTGCGGTGCGGGAAAAAAAATAATCGGTTTCGGCAGAGATGATTGTGATTTTCTTATCAGAAAGCTTTCTTATATGCCGCGCTGCTGTAACACCTGAGATTCCGTTTCCTATAATAACAATGTGTTCCATTTTTTAGGGATTCTATTCTAATAGGTCGAAGGTAATGATAATACCTTAAACAGTAATTGTATTTAATTTCGACTCCAGCACCTCGTTTAATTTGTACGACCATTAAAAAATACCAATTCAGTTCTAAAGTCATCACAATACGATCTTCATGATCTAGGAAATAATTATCTAAAACCACATCTCCTTTAAAGCCTAAATTCTTGTAAATGTTTAAGGCGCTCTGGTTATCTGGATATACGGTTAAGGCCACTTCCTTAGCATTTGCGTTTTTTAAGACGGCTATTATTTTCTCTGTTAATTGTTTTCCTAGTCCTTGCCCTCTGGCTTTGTCATGCACACCTAGAGACAACAACCAACCTTGCATAAGTTCGGTGTTTAAACCACCTATGGCATAGCCTAAAATTTGATTTTGGTCTTTTGCGACTAGAAAATAATGCCCAGAGATGTCAAATAATTGCCTAACCACAAACGGCGGATAACTGTCGGTGTTAAAAACATGTTGCTCTATGGCGATTATGCCCTCTAGGTCTTCTAATGTTGCTTGGCTAATTGTAATCATGAAAATAGTGTTTTATATCGTTTTTTAGTTTTATTAATTTGAAAAATTTGTTTCCTAGGTTTACGGAAGACCGCTCAGATACTTTTCTGTCTCACAACAGTTCATAAAGTCCAGATTTAATTATTTTAATGGTTGTAATATAGTGATGATTTCCTGCCTGTAAAGTCAATGTATATGCTATTTTTTAAATGGTGATTTTTTATAAACTATCACTACTCTAAATCTTTCAATTTTATATGAAACGCATAAAGAATAATACCGTATGAATCTGTTAGAGAATGTCAATTTGACACATAAACACCTGTTAATGCGCTAATTAACTGAATAATTGTCAGAAAAAAGACCCAAAGACAACACTTATAAGGTTTGGTATTCCTTTTGCTTTACATGCATTGAAGTCAAATGAGATTTCAAGTTTAAAATATTGTTTAATTTAAAATTTTGTAAAAATGAGCAATTTAGTAAATGTTCCTAACAATCGAGGTTTGGCTAAAACAAATTCTAATTCCAACTTCCCTAGTTTATCGAATTGGTTGGACGATGTTTTTAACAGAGATTTACCATCTGTATTAACCTCAAACTTTAATACGGGTATCACACTTCCAAAAGTGAATATTAAAGAAACTACCGATGCTTTTGAAGTAGAGATGGCTGTACCTGGCTTAAAAAAGTCTGATTTCAAACTTGATGTTGATAATGATGTGTTGTCAATTTCTACTGAAATTACCGAAGAAAAAGAAGATAAAAACGATCACTATACGCGAAGAGAATTTGGTTATTCATCATTTAAACGCAGCTTCACTTTGCCAGAAAGTGTAGACGACGATAAGATTGAAGCGCATTATAAAGAAGGTATTTTAAGTGTTATTTTACCTAAAAAGGAAGAGGCTAAACAAAAGTCAGCAAGACGCATTGAAATTTCTTAATCGCAACTTAGTTGCATGAACAACGCCTTAGATGCGATTTAAAATACTCGCATCTAAGGCGTTTCTTTTTAGTCTAAAAAAACAAATTTACTTCCAAACAGACCTTCAAATTTTTCCCTTAATTTTATTGATACAAAGGATGACTTTATATGTCTTATGCTCTAAAAACCGTCTAGACCTTCATCAAAATTGAATAAAGCATAACCCTCGTCTTCCATATATCCGGGAACATCAGATTTTTGATTCTGAGCAGCCTCATCGGATACTGGAGTTGAAAATGGCATTTTGCCTTGAGGCTTAAATCGACCTGTTACAACATCTAATAAAGCTTCTGGAGTAGTTCCAAAGGTAGCGAGAACACTCTTTACGTGCTTTGATCCCTCTTGATAAATCTCGTCTATAGCCCAAGGATTTGAGTAATTCACAGCCAGTATTGTTGGTTTTTTAGAAGTTAGTGTTTTAATATAGTCTACATCCACATTGTTATTGGAAAGATTAATATGTAGTGCACTACCATCTGCGTCAAATAAAGAAGGAGATTTTGGTACCAACCACAATAATATCAAGTCTGCTTTTTCGGGGGTGTTTACAATTTCTATATCCCATTCATTCTTTTCTGTTTGAAAAACATTAGAAGCCTCAGCACCTTTTTTTGGATAATACGTTTCAAAATAGACTTTCGTTTTTGGTTTTATAGGAAGAGTTTTTCCTTCTCCAAGATTAGTATTACGCAATAGAACGATAGATTTACGCATCGCTAAATCTGCACGCAGTTGAAATTCTTTTTTGCCTATTGTACTTATAGCTGCATCGATACTTACATATGGATCCTCAAAAAGTCCTAAGCGAAATTTCTCTAACAATAGAAGATTTACAGACTCATCGACCTTAGGCATAAGTTCTGGGTGTTGTTTTAATGTGGTGATAAGTTGCTCTGGATTAGCGGTACCCGAGAATATATTTACGCCTGCATCTATGGCCATTTTATAACGCTCGGTAATACTGAGTTCCTCGACACCCCAAGGCATCATATCTATAGGTCCTGTATCTGAGTTTATAATGCCTTCAAAACCTAATTCGCCGCGCAATACCTCTTGTAGAATTCGTTTGTTATACGCATAAGCGACCTCATCGTATTGGGTTCCCACGGGATACGAATAATATGGCATGATTGCCGAAGTTCCTGCCTCGATAGCCGCTTTAAAGGGAATTAAATTCGTATTGAACATGCCTCCAGGAAAAACTTCTCTTTTTCCCCAATCAAAATGTGGGTCGTGTCCCCCTTCTGCAGCTCCTCCGCCAGGAAAGTGTTTGGTTGTTAGCGCTATAGAATTAGGGCCTAATTCTTTGCCCTGAAAACCCAATACTATTTCACGCATCATATTTGCAGATAAGTCGGCGTCTTCTCCAAAAGTACCTTCTACTCTTTGCCATCTTGGTTCTGTGGCAAGATCAGCCATGTACATATAGCCTTTTCTTATTCCTGCAGCCCTCCACTCTTGTCTTGCTATATTGGCAAATTCACGAACCAACTCGAAATCACGCATGGCTGCCATACCCAGCTCTCCAGGCCAAGTAGAGAACGGCGTTTTACCAACACTTAAACCTATAGAAGCATCCATGGTGATATGATTTCTGGGGTTAGAGGTTATAATACCCGGAATACCAAGACCATCACTTTCACACAAAGCTTGTAGATTATTTGCCCATTCTGCCAAAATTTTCGGAGAGGGATTAGCTCGTAAAATAAAATGCCGTTTATGAAATTGAGTGACATCCTTAGTGGTACCCGCAGCACCCATATTAGGAGCTGGTAAAGGTTTTTTAGTAAACATATTAATATCCCAAACCAAATCAGTTTCGTTAAAACCACTTGAAATAGCTCCTTCACTTTGTGGTTTTTGAAATGACCAGTCGTTTTCCAAACGCGTAGAACTTATAATCATAAATCCAGCTTTTTGCTCTAAGCTCATTTTAGAAATTAAATCCTGACTACGCTCTTCATAGGGTAAACGCCAATCTTCGTAAACATCAAGCTTTCCATTTTTGTTAAGATCTTTAAATTGAAGACCATCGAGCGCTATCAATTCTACAGCTCTATAGCCCAGTTGCACTTGCATAGGTTCTTCTTGCTTGTTGGTATGACGACAACTAGACAATAATGTTGCCATGGCGCATAAGACCGTAAAAATAACCAAGTGCTGTGTTGCTTTTTTTAAATACATAATATTGTTGTTATTTATTCGTAGGATTCCATGGCAAAATTTTGAAACCAAGCATGATGATAAATTAAAGTAATCCAAATTTTTAATGGTTAGATATGCCACCACGGTTAAATCTACTATTTTATTTTTTTTGAGCGTAAGAAAAATCACCGCTGTTTCAGTCCTAATTTAATTTTTCAAATTCAAAATTTTAAGGCTTGTTTAAATGCTTCGGCTCTTTTTTTTAAAACCACACTTTTCTATTTATCAACTGTTTTCGTGTGCGAACACAAATCTAATCAAAATATTACACAATATCAGGCTCTAAAATGAAAATAGAATGTTTTTATAAAACGCGAATATCTTTTCTAAACAAAAATATTTTAACTATTTTTGGTGTTTTAACTACTCTAAATCAGGACTAAAGCCAGCTTTTAGCGTATAGTCTTTTTAAACAACCTAGAATATTGTGAAAACAATTAAAGATATAGCAGAAGAAGCTAAAGTATCTACTGGAACTGTAGATCGGGTAATCCACAACAGGCCAGGAGTTTCGCTAAAGACCAAGACTAAAATCCAGAAATTACTGAAGAAGTATAATTTTGAAACCAATTTACTTGCCAGCACCTTAGCCTCTCAAAAAAAATATGTTATTGTGGCTTTAATTCCTTTGCATAAATCTAAAAAAGACTATTGGTATGAACCAAAAAAAGGAGTAAAAATAGCTTTTAAAGAAATTCGGAAATACGGAGTAGAAGCACATTGTATACATTTTGATCAGTTTGATCTGAACAGCTACAAAAAGGGTTTAGATCAAATTCTTAAAATAAATCCAGATGGCGTGGTATTGGCGCCTTTTTTTTACAATACGTCTTCAAAGTTTAGTAAGGTTTTAGATGAGAAAAATATACCCTATGTCTACATTAATATAGACCTAGAAGAGCAGAAAAACCTCTCATTTATTGGACAAGACTCTTTTAACAGTGGTTACTTATGTGGTAAGATGATGAATTTATGTGTTAACGAAACCACACACTTAGCTATTCTTTTATCAAAAAAAAATGTAGATAACCATCGAGCCATAGAAGATAGGGTTAAGGGATTTTTAAACTATTTCTCACAAAAGAATACCAATCGGGTAATTAAAAAAATTTTCTTCGAGAGCATGGAAATAGAGCAAGTTAGAAAAGTTCTTACCAAAGAGCTCATCAAGGATAATGAGATTAAAGGCTTATTTATTCCCTCTAGCTCTGCCCATATTGTCGGCGATTTTCTTGAAAGTATAGATCTTACTCATATTCGGGTTATTGGCTTTGATGCACATCAAAACAATATAGATTATATTAAAAAAGGTATTATTGATTTTGCAATAGACCAAAACCCCTTTGATCAAGGTTATGTTGGGGTTAAAATACTATTTGAGTATTTATTGTTGCGAAAAGAACCAAATCCTAAATACAACTCTCCAATGACGATAGTGACCAAAGAAAATGTAGATTATTTTAACGTCATGTCGCTCATTGAATTCGCGACTTAATGTTACCGTGTGAATTAAAAGCCAAAACCATACAATTAAAATGATATAACTATTTTTTGTATAGTTTTGGCTTTTGATTTTATAGAAAAAAACCCAGTACAACTCTATATTAAAAGCTTATACCAAATTAACAATGTGACATTCAAAATTAAATTGGTATTAACGCTTTTTCTTCGTCGTAAATATATAGATTTATGTTTTTAACTACCTTTAATAAAAGTCTTTTAAGGTTTTGTGTATAATTTCATTATTATACATGGCATCTAATCCCATTTGTACACCAACCGCTGTATTTGCTCCAGTAATGAGATTAGAATTAGGTGCTGTATTATTTAAAATACTGTCCTTAAAATCCATTAAGGCCTGTTTAGTTGGGTTGGCATGCTCAACTTCAATTGGAATTCCGTTTTCTTGCTCCCAGGCTTTTGTTGCTCCAGAAACACCATCAACGTTCCCCATTTCTTTCTTATCATTTGCTTCTGGATAAAACCAAGCTTTTTCATAATCCAGAACAATGGTACCTTTATCGCCTAACACTTTAATTTTGAAATCGTCTTTAGAATTACTGGTTAAACAGGTAAACTTTGCCTTAACACCGTCTGGATAGCTGTAAATAAGATGAATATTGTCGAAAGTCTCCCGACCATCTTTCCAGTAATCTACGCCACCCACACCAAGAACCTTATTGGGTGTCGCATCCAAAACCCAATTCGCAAAGTCTATTTGATGAGAACAAAGCTCGGCAACGAGTCCGCCAGAATATTCCCTGTACATCCTCCAATTTACGGCCCTCTCCATACTTGGTTGGGGCACCGGACGTCTCCAATCGCCATTACGATTCCACTGACAATCGAAAGCGACTACCTTTCCAATCTTGCCTTCACGTATAAGATTAACCACGTGATTGTACAATCTTGAACTATGATATTGATGTCCTGTTTGGAATATTAGAGAAGATTGAGATCCTTTCTCTACAAGCGCCTTGATTCCAGAATACCCTTTTGCCAAAGTTTTTTCGGCAAAAACATGTTTTCCTGCATCAATACTATCAATGCCAATTTGAGAATGCGTATTAAGGGGAGTTGCAATTATAACCGCATCTACATCTTTATTATCCAATAACTTACGATAATCGTTGTAACCTTTAGCCTTTCTACCGGCTTTTGCCAAACCTTCTTCTAATCTAAAAGGCAAGACATCGCAACATGCGGTAACATGAATTCCATCCATCGCATTTAAAATTGGCATGAGTCCTGTACCTCGATTTCCTGAACCAATTATGCCAACATTAATAACGGCGTTTGCACCATTAAAATTTAGAGCGTTAGCCAAAACAGATGTTGATGTTACGGCAGCTAAAGCTCCTAAGCCTCCTTTTATTACAAAGTCTCTTCTTTTCATTTATATACTATAATTTTGGTTCCCATCCTGGGGCATAATTACGACTCCATAGTTTCATAGCGTCACGATCAAACATGGTTCCTGTGGTATCGTCAATACCAAAACCTTTACCAATGCGGAAAGCAATATTTGAATAATGCACCATAGCCATACTAATATTGGCATCGTCTATAGGAGCGTTTAACTTAGCTTTCCCGCGAATGGCATCGAAAAAATTCATGACGTGAGCAGTAGACATACTGCCGCCACCGCCAAGGGCTGTTCCGCTTTCACTAGAATTTAACTCGCTAGACCTAATCAATTTTCCGCCTCTGTCGTAAAGCATGTATTTTTCTCGGTCAACAAAAACAGATCCTTCACTACCGTAAATTACGGTACCTCGTCCGTTGCCACCGTAAGTGTTATAACCGTTGCGGCTTTTTCCGTCCCATTGTATGATTTTATCATTGGAAAAACGAAAGGTTGCTTCCATGGTATCGTACATCTCCCAGCCATCATTTACAAAATGTCTTTTAGCAGCTTCAACTTCAACGTGCATAGGTAAATCTACACCCAAGGCCCAACGTGCTACATCGAGTTCATGTGTTGCGTTGTTGCCAGCTTCGGCAGTGCCGTATTCCCAACCGTACCAATGCCAATTATAATCCCAAGTCTCTTCGGTATATTCACGTCGTGGTGCTGGGCCTTGCCAGAGCTCCCAATCTAATCCCTGTGGAACAGCAGCCTTTTTTTGAACCGGCACCTCCCCTCGTAGATTGTTGTAAAAGGCAACGGCTTTATATGGCGTCCCTATAACCCCATTATGGATTTCTTTTATTATTTCGATAGTATGAACCGAAGAACGTTGTTGGTTCCCCATTTGAACTACTTTATTATACTTTTTTGCAGCTTGAACTAATAATTCGTTTTCAAACAAGTTATGACTACTCGGTTTTTCTACAAATACATTTTGTCCAGCTTGTAAAGCTAAAATAGATCCAGGTGCATGCCAGTGATCTGGTGTTGCGTTAATTAAAGCATCTACCTTCGAATCTGCAATCACTTTTAGGATATCATTCTCTAATTTAGGTTTATAATCTATGTGTTCGGAAAAATTTTTCATCGCTTTTGTGCGCTGACTTTCCATAACATCACACAAATACAATAAGTTCACATTAGCCTCTTTTTTTGCAATAGGCTCATAAAAAGCACCCAATCGTCGTCCAAGACCCGCGATGGCCACATTAATTCTGTCGTTGGCACCAATAATCCTGCGATAACTGCTGGCTGGCATAGCCATTGCAGAACTACCCATCGCAACAGCCGCAGTTCCCAAAATTGTTTTTGTTATAAAATTTCTCCTTGAAGTCATATTAAAGTGAATTTAAAGTGATTTAATTTTTACGTTTCTGAAGGACACTCGATCACCGTGGTCTTGCAGCAAGATTTGCCCAGTTTCAGCTTCTCCAAAATTAGGCCATTGAGTATATTTACTATTAGAAACCAGTTTTTTGAATTCTGGACTTTTACGTTCGTATTCCAAAACCTTTTTACCATTTAACCAATGCTCTATTTGATTGTTTTTTGAAACGATATAAGCCGTATTCCATTGTCCTATAGGATTTACTGGTTTGTTCGGGTCTGCTTGAATTAAATCGTATAAAGAGGCCATTGTTCTGCTGCCTTCATGACTTCCTAACTTGGCATCAGGGTGTTTGGCATCATCCAAAATCTGGTACTCTAAGCCTATAGAAGACCCAGGACCTTTGTTAATTTCGGTATCTACATAATACTTAATGCCGCTGTTAGCGCCCTCGGTAATTTTAAAATCTAGCATCAATTCGAAATCGCCATAATTCTTGGTGGTTACAATATCGCCTCCTGCGGCAGATTCGCCTCCCCCTGTAGACAAGACGGTTAGCTCTCCATTTTCAATCACCCATCCTTCTTCAGGAAAGGTTTCCAATCTGGCACCACGCCAACCATTAGTCGTCTCTCCATCCCAAAGCATTTCCCATCCTTGATTTACCTCGTTACTCGTGAGTTTGTTAATTTTATCTACTACAGGTAGCTCACTTTTTTGAGCATAAGCTTCTAGATTCTCCGTAAGAATACGAACATTTTTCCATGCTATTTCAGTTCCAGGCTTCATGTCACCATAAAGACCGTGAACCTGCAGTCCTATAAATCCGCTCGCCGTTTGATCGTCCATTAAATGCGCCGCTGGCACCCCGTTAATCCATGTTCTTATAGTGTCGCCAATAGCTTCTATTCTGTAATGGTTCCATTCGTTTTGTTTAAACGCTTTTTTTGCCGCGGTGTTATCATCAGCCACTGGGTGTAACCATCCTCTTCTTGCTTCGTCGTACACTCCTGCGCTCCAACCACGTTCCGATGGATCAATTTCAATTTGATACCCGTGAACCCTACCACTCATATAATGTGGTAAGCTGTTACTCCTAATCTGGATTCCCGAATTCATATTCGGATCTACCTTATACTCCAATTCCAATATAAAATCGTCGTACATTTCATTTGAAGTTAAAAAGGTATTGGGTTGTTCATTAGCGGTAGTACCTACAATGGCTCCTTCTCGCACTTCATATTCTGCATTCCCGCCTTTTATAGTCCATCCGTTAAGTGTTTCTCCATCGAATAAATCTACCCACGGCGTGGTGTCTTTTTTCGCGTTCTCACAACCTAAAAGCGCAAAGGCTAAAAGAAATGGCAAAACTTTAATTGAGCGACATTTAATTATTGATTTCATTTATATATTTTTTTGTTTAACATTAATTTAAAAATCACAACAAGTGCGACACTCTAGATGCTTAAATTTATAAGTCTTATTATTTTTTATGGGTTTTCTCTATAAAAATCGCTTAAAACAAAAAATGCTTTTTTCGGATTTCCATTATCATCAATTAGTCCTTTTAAATTCCAATAATCTTGAATACCTTGTCTTAAACGAAGTGTAGATCTAAAATCTTTTAAAACCCAAGGAGACATTCCAACAGCACCTTTCTGATTTTTGTACATCTCAATTTGCTTTTTATAAACCAAAGCCTGATATTCTTCACTAAAGATTTCGATATCCTCTTCTTTAGCAGATTTACCTCTTTTTGCTCCCGCCCCTAATTCACTAAATACGAAAGGTTTATTGTCTGGAATATGAAGACGTATTTTATGCATGTTTTCTAAAATTACTTGTCTTGCTTTTACAGGTTCGATATTGATTTGAGGCGCTAAAAACGCAGCATAATACCATCCAAAATACTGGTTTATGGCTGGCAAATCGACAATAGAAGCTAAAGGATCGTCTATTTGTATATCCCAAGTATCAAATTCTTTTCCTGCGATGGTTGGGAAAAAATAATCCTTTGCCATAGCCCCAATTTCGTCACCTCCAAAAACGAGAGCCGCAGTAGTTAAGCGGGTATTATCTAAATTTTTTACATAGGTGTTTAAGTTTCTAAAAAACGCGTTACGCGCATCGCTCTTTGGGGTTTCATTACCAAGACTCCAGAACACGATACTCGCTCTATTTTGATCTCTGCTTATCATTTCGTTCATCCTAGTTTCTGCCATAGCTAAAACCTCTGGTTTTTCAAATTCAAGATCCCAGTATACGGGAATCTCAGCCCACACTAAAAGTCCCATCTTATCAGCTGCCTTTAGCATATACTCATTATGTGTATAATGTGCTAAACGTACAAAATTGGTGTTTAAGCGTTTTGCAGCCGATAATAATTCAATAGCATGCTCATAACTATACGCACGACCATCTGTACCTATGGCTTCTTCATGAATAGATATGCCTTTTAACATGATAGGCTTGTCGTTTAAAAGCACTTGCCCATCTTCCATTTTTATGGTTCTAAACCCTATTTGATCCTTTACATTTTCGTTGTTAAATGCCAGTTCGACATCATACAATTTAGGATTAGATATCGACCAGAACTCAGGCTTAGCCTTAATTTCAATTTCGGCTCTACCATTTTTAACTGTGAAAGTTTTATTTATTTTGAGCTCAGGGATTTTGATTTCTACTTTTCCTTCGGAAACTCCATTTACCATTACCCAACCTACAATTTGTTTATTGTTTTGTGGGTTCAACTGTATCTTATAGTTCTCTATATAGGCATTAGGAAGCTCTACTAGATTTACATCTCTTGTAATACCTCCGTAATTCATCCAATCTGTTCGAGTAGTAGGAATATCTTGATCGGTTAGGGTATTATCAACTTTTACCACCACAAGATTGTCTCCGTCTTTAACAAAGTTTGTTATTTCACAATTAAAGGAAGTATAACCTCCTATATGGCTACCCGCATGCTCGCCATTAATATAAACTTGCGCATTATAATTAACGGCTCCAAAATGGATGAAATAGCGCTTATCGGCTTTCTTTTGAAGATTAAAATCCCGTTTATACCAAACTCTTCCATTGTAAAAAAACAATCGATCGTCTTGTGTGTTCCAATCGCCTGGAACCCTTAAGGTCGCACCATCTTCCAAAGAGATTTCCATTAATTCGCCTGGTACTGCCTTATGATTTCGTTCTGCAAAACGGAAGAAATCATTAAAAATATTTTGTTTGTTGGGATCAATCAACACATTCCAAGTACCATTTAAAGATTGTGTCGTTCTACCTTCAATATTACCTATTAATGGTTCTGTAGGCAGATTTGTGTTTTTCTTTTTTTGAAATAAATCTTGCGCTGCAATAGTTGCAGAAGTAAATAACATAAGGCATAAAAAAAGTCCGTATGTTTTACCGTTGAGATTTTTGTTGTTCTTCATTTTATTTTTTTTTAATTTATTTTAAAACATGGAGGAAGAAGCCTGTGATTTACTAAAAAAAGCAACATATCTTCTTAGGGTCTTAGGTTACCCATACTTGGTTGAGAATTATTAAAAATGCTTATTTCTTTTAAATACCAATCTACTCGCTCTAACTTCGATTTTATTATTTTCTATTGTATATCATTCCTTTTTCTTACCTAACTATTCTATTTGGTATTGTTTAAATACCCCTGCACGTCTAACCAATCTTGAAAACGATGAATCCAACCATCGACAGGTAAATTCTTTTTTTGCATCCCAAAGCCATGACCGCCCTTAGAGTAAATATGTAATTCAGCAGATTTTCCCGAAGCTATCCAATCGTTAAATAATTTTGTACTACTAGTTGCTGGAACTAACAAATCGTCTGCTGCTGTCAATATGAATGCTGGTGGTGCATCCGATGGAACTGTATTTTGTTTAAGTGGATCGGTAAAAGCATAAATAGGCACCACAAAATCAGGACGGTTCCCGACTCCTTCCGGACTAAAAACGGTTCCTGTTGCTACAGTACCCCCAGCTGAAAACCCCATGATACCAATTCTGTCTTTTTTGATATTATATTTATCGGCGTTATCGCGCAGATATTTAATTGATTTTGATGCATCGTGTATTGCAAAGGACACGATAGGTGCGATTATAGAATCAAATCTTTTTCTATTTGCTGTAGAAAACCTTATCGCTTTGCCTGAAGCATCAAATTGCGATTTTACCAAGCGGTATTTAAAAACAAAAGCAGTTATGCCAATAGAGTTTAACCACTTCGCTACGGCTGTTCCCTCTTTGTTAATGGCTAGATGATGGAAACCTCCTCCTGGACAAATGATTACCGAAGTGCCATTATTTAAAGTTTTTTCTGGAGTATAAACTGTTAATGTTGGCTCGACAACATTATAGACCGTGTGCCATTGATGGGTTGTATCGGTTAATATTTTCTTTTCTTGCCAATTCCAATGCTCTGAACCTGGCGCTTTATCAGGGTAAAGAGAAATAACATTTTGTGCTTCTGAAATAAAAGCAATTAAAAGAAAAATAATTAAAATTCTGTTTTTCATAATTAGTCTTATTTTAAACACTACAATGATTAATTAATTATTACCTATTTAAATGCGTTATTACTTTATAATAACGCATTTAAAATATTTTTAAACGACTAATTATAGCCTGGATTTTGCTCTAAAACAGCATCCTTATTCAGATCAATTTCCGATTGAGGGATTGGTAACAGTAAATGGGTATTACTAATGCCTGTAATTTTCTGACCTCTAACCCCTACTCTATTAACCAATTGCCCTGTGCGCATCAAGGTCATTCTTCGATTTTCTTCTGCTAAAAGCTCTCTAGCTCGTTCGTCCAGAATAAAATCTAAGGTGATATCTCCGGCTGCAACAGGCGTTGCATTGGCACGATTTCTAAGCACATTAATGGTAGCGGCAGCTTCTGCCAGTTTTCCTTGTTTGAACTGTGCTTCAGCTTTTAAGAGGTAAGTCTCGCCTAAACGCATAATAATGATGTCTTTAATCATCGCAAATCCAAAAGGATCGTTAGCATCAAATTGATTCCACTTCGTGGTTACAGGCACAATAAACCGCTGGGTATTTACGTTAGGATCTGTGATATCCACTTTTTGTCCGAATAATGCAAAATCTGGATCGTTGTAATAATAATCTCTTCTCAGGTTGTATTTTGAGTTTCGCATGTCGTCAACTGCATAAAGATCATCTAATACCCAATCTGTAAGCGCAATTCTGCTAATACCTCTTCCTCCCAAAGAATCTGCAAGTACCATTCCCGCTTGTTGGTGGTAACGTGAGCCCCAAACTCTTCGATGTTGAGGCGACCCAATTAAATAACTATCTAAACCTACAGAAAACTCACCAGAACCTCCAATAACTGAAGCAGGGTTTTCAATCTCTAGTACCCAAATTGCCTCGGTATTACCTTGAGATCTTCTTTGATTGCCATAGATAAACATATCTGAAAATGGATCTCCGGGCTGACTTGCCTTAACGCCGTATCGTTGAGTTACCAAACTAAAATCACCACTATCTATAATCGCATTACAAGTGGCTTCTGCAAGATCATTTTTACCCATTCTCAAATAAGCTTCAGCAAGGACTTGTTCTGCCATGGCTACATGTGCTCTTGAATACATTTTACCTTTTGAGTTCCCATCTACATTATTAACTGTAGGGAGATTGTTTCTAGCAAAGGTTAAATCATCTTCTATAAGTGTATTCAATTCGTCTAACGAAGCCTTTTCAAAATCGGTCTTAGGACCATCAACTGTGGCCGTTATCATTGGCACCCTTCCAAATAGTGTTACCAACGTATTATAAGCTAGTCCTCTGTAAAATTTTGCTTCTCCCTCTATCTTAGCTTTTGCTGCTGGCTCTAAAACGGTCTCAGGATTACCTATCGCTGCTATAATTGAATTCGCATTGTTGATAATTTTATAACCCCATACCCATGTAAATAATACGGCTGGATCTGTAGGCGTAAGATTCTCATAATTAGTGTAAGGAACAGTCCATGGATCAAAATCTGCTGGCGCCTTATTATAGGCCACATCAGTCCCTATTTGCCAAACACCTAACCACCCTTGTCCTCCTGCAGAAGCGTAATCGTATGCAAAAGTTTGCCAGATGGAATATTGATTTTGAATACCAATCAGAGCCGCATCTAATCCCAATTCATCATTTAGTTCGGTAGGATCGTAACTTGATAATAATTCTTCATCTAAAAAATCATCCTGGCATGAACTGAAAAGCATGAAAACTAAAAGACCAATGATATATATATTATTTTTCATTTTAACGTTTTTTAAGATTATTAGTTAATTTTATTTCAAAGTGATATTCACTCCAATAGTATACACCGAAGTTAATGGATAACTATTGCTATCGAATGCGGTACTTTTATCGAAATCTGCTTCTGGATCCCATCCAAACCAATTGGTCCAAGTGGCTAGGTTTCTACCGCTCATGTACACCGTTAATCCTCCTAAACCTAATTTGTCGAGTGTTTTGTTATTGGCTACATAACTTAAAGTAATATCTTTAAGTCGCGTATAACTCGCATCTTTTGGATAGTTATAAGATTTTGTATTGGTATAAGAAAGCGCTGGAATCGAATTGTTCTGGTTAGCAGCTGTCCAATACCCAAGACCTGAAGGTAAATTTTGTCGCCCTCCAAAATCTCTAAAATCTAACAAATTGTTATCTTTAGTAATACCCTGAGCCGTTTCTATAAAAACATTTAAATGAAAGTCCTTATAACGGAAGGTATTAGTGATACCACCCGTCCATTTTGGAGTGGACTGTCCTAAAATAACTTTATCATCTGCACTAATAACCCCATCACCATTTGTATCGGCAAATTTGATATCGCCTGGCACTGCTGAAGGATCTACTCCTGATGGATCCTCGCCTACTTGCCATATTCCAACTTGCTTATAGTCGTACACGGCACTAATTGGCTCTCCTATAAACCATCCATTACCAACATCGTCTTTTTTATCGCCATACAAATCAACAATTTCATTTTTATTGGTAGCAAAATTGGCACTAGTTTCCCATCTAAAATTATCGTTATTAACAATAGTTCCTTTTAAAGATATTTCTAATCCTTTATTAGAAACTTCACCTAAATTTTGCAGTACTTGACTGTAACCTGTTATATTAGGTATCGCTCGTAATAACAATAAATCTTCGGTGTTTGTGCTGTAAACATCAATACTACCTGAAATTCTGCGATCTAAAAACTCAAAATCTACACCAACATTAGTACCAAGCGTGCTTTCCCAAGTAAGATCTCTGTTTCCTAATACATTGGCCACAACTCCTACCGTACTTACGCCATTAAATGGCAATCTAACCGTACTTGCTGTTGATGACGTAACGTTTGGATCGATAGCCTGATTTCCAGAAAGCCCATAAGAAGCTCTTAATTTTAAACTATTTACAAATTCTGAATCTTCTAAAAACTTTTCGTTAGAAATATTCCACCCTAAGGCTACCGAAGGAAACAAACCATATTTTGAGGTATTCGACCCAAAAGCAGAATATCCGTCTCGCCTTGCAGTAGCAGTAAATAAATATTTGCTATCGTATGAATAATTAACTCTTAACATTTGCGACAAAAGTGTCGACTTGTAACCTTGTGAGCTCGCTGAAGTCGAAGATGCCGTTGATAGATTATTAAATGACAACTGATCGTTAATAAACCCTGAAGCTGTAGTTGAAGAAGAAAAGAAATCGGTTTGCTGCGCACTGTAAAGTCCAGTAACCGCAATATTATGCACACCAAAACTTTTGTTGTAATTAAAGATATTCTCTACCGTCATACTTCTCGTTTCACTATTAGACACTACAGCTGTACCTAATAAATCGCCTGTTTTTCTACCCAAATAACTTCTAAATTGTGTTGGAACGAAAGTATAACCCGCATTTAACTTATATGAAAACCCAGGTAAAAATTTAGGCTTTAAATCAAAAAAAGCATTGGCGCTAATATTTTGATTTCGTTCTTTACGCGGACTGTTCAACCTAGCCATTGGACTTCGGTAAACCAGTTCGCCAAACATCGGGTACACCTCATAATCTCCGTTATCATCGTACAGTGAACCATAAGGACTTATTCTACCTGCTAATGTTAAATTAGTGCGACCACCATCAAAATTATTGTTGGTTAAAAACAAATTAACACCCGCATCTAAAGAAGGACTTATTTTGGCATTGATGTTAGAACGCACACTAGCACGTTGAAAGTTATACCCTTTTAGCACCCCTTTTTGTTCCAAGAGATCCCCTGAAATATAGTACTTCACATTTTCGCTACCTCCAGAGATACTCACATTATAGTTTTGAATAACCCCGAGCTGATCAACCTCATCTAACCAATCGGTAGTTTGTCCGTTGGCATAGTTCTCCTGCTCATATTGATTTGGCAAAACATTGGTATCTGTTGATCCAGACTGCGTCTTCCAATCGGCGTATTTCTGAACATATTCTGCTGGCCCCATAGGATTTATTCTATTGGCAAACGTTTCAATACCGCCGTAAGTATTCAGTTTTATAACAGGCTTTCCAGTTTTACCTTTTTTAGTGGTAATTAAAATAACCCCATTAGCCCCTCTAGTTCCATAAATTGCAACTGCAGAAGCATCTTTTAAAATTTCTAACGACTCAATATCATTAGGGTTAATGTCATTTAAAGACCCACCGGTAGTACTAAACGGCATACCATCCAGCACAATAAACGGCCCTGTGGACGCACTAATTGAACTCGCCCCACGAATTTGTGCCGAGGTTCCACTTCCAGGAGCAGATGAGCTTTGGGTTACACTTACCCCAGCAACGGCACCCTGTACAGACTGCAATACATTAGTAACAGGAAGCTGAGAAAGCCGCTCTTTAGACAAGGAAGTAACAGCACCTGTTACATCAGACCTTTTCTGTGTACCATACCCAACAATTACAATTTCATCTAAAGCGCTAGCAGAGGGTGCTAACTTAACATTAATAGTGGTTTGCTCACCAACAACAATTTCGGTGTTTTCGTAACCAACATAACTAAATGATAGCACGGCTGTCTTATCATCGACCATAATAGTGTAATTGCCATCAAAATCGGTAGCGACACCTTTACTCGTACCTTTTACAAGAACAGAAGCGCCTGGTAGAGGTTGATCGTTTTCATCTACTATTGATCCAGAGATTTCGATTCCCTCCTGGCCGTAAATTGCGGCAGAAAAACAAAGTAGAAGTGTTAAAATGGATTTTTTCATAATTCTTAGTTAATTATTGATTAGTAATACAAATTGAAACAATCAAGAAATTGGAAACCAAATTACCTTCGTGCTCGCACACATAATTAGATAAAAAAAACCAATCACTCATGTAATTAGTAAACAAACATATATATTTAATTTTAAAAATTGACAATTAATTTCAAATTAATTAACGAAATCATGAAATTTTATTGAATATTCGTCTATTTAAAAAAAAAAGACATTGATTTTTCATGAAAAACAATGATTTCTTAAGTATTTATTTTCGAAATGTTCATTTAAAAAAAATATCCCCAGTAATACATCGCTAATTAAAACCACGCAAACCTTTGATACATAAGGCTTAAAGCAACATACCACAAGTAAATTATAATGATTTAAAACCAAATTGAACCACAAAACGAATGACATAAACCAAATTTATTCTTAATTTCGTGGACGCACACGTAAATTTTATTTATCTTTGACTTTTATCTCGTAAGACATAAGACTATTCTTAAATAATTACGAATTATTTAAACACTTAATCCGATAAAACATAATGAGTAAAATAATAGCATTGACAGGAGCTGGAGGTATTCTGTGTAGCACTTTGGCCAAAGCCTTAGCAAAACAGGGCCATAAAATAGCCGTTTTAGATTTGAGAATTGAAGCAGCAAAGCACATCGCAAATGAGATTGAAAATGATGGTGGTATTGCCATAGCTGTAGAAGCTAATGTTTTAGAAAAAGAATCTTTACAGATAGCTAAAAAAGAAATTAACGAAAAATTAGGACCATGCGACATCCTTATTAATGGCGCTGGTGGAAATCATCCCTTAGGCACCACTTCAAATTCCTTTTTAAAAGAAGAAGATATGCTAAATGACACCGATGGCTTTAAGACATTTTTCGATTTAGATCCAGAGGGTATTAAATTTGTATTTGACCTGAATTTTATTGGTACTCTGCTTCCTACTCAAGTTTTTGCTACAGATATGGTAGGAAGATCCGGTTGCAGTATTTTAAACATCTCTTCAATGAATGCTTTTACACCATTAACTAAAATTCCTGCATATAGCGGAGCTAAAGCTGCGGTTTCGAATTTTACACAGTGGCTGGCTGTACATTTTTCAAAAGTTGGCATTCGTGTAAATGCCATCGCACCAGGGTTTTTCTTAACAGATCAAAACAGATCTTTATTAACAGAAAACGATGGTAGCTTAACACAAAGGGGGCAGCAAATTATAGACCAAACTCCAATGGGACGGTATGGCGAACCTGAAGATCTCGTAGGCACCACGCTATGGTTGTGCGGAGATGGCTCTAAATTCGTTACAGGGGTTGTTGTGCCAATCGATGGCGGTTTTGCAGCTTATAGTGGCGTTTAGAGTTCTATACCCGTAGCAAAAGTAAACGACTTGTGCTATAAGGTAATAAAAGAAGCTTTTTAAATATTTATTAACGAATAAAATTCCTTTTTTAAAGAAGGTAAATATTAAGAATGAATTTAGAACAAACATGGCGTTGGTACGGTCCGAATGATCCCGTATCCTTATCAGATATTAGACAGGCAGGTGCAACAGGAATTGTAACGGCATTACATCACATTCCTAATGGTGAAGTATGGCCAATTGAGGAAATAAAAAAACGCAAACAAATTATTGAGCAAGGAGGCCTAACTTGGTCTGTTGTAGAAAGTGTTCCTGTTCACGAAGCCATTAAAACTCAGTCTGGAAACTTCCAAACTTACATCGATAACTATAAACAAACGCTTATAAACCTCGGAGAATGTGGTATAGATACCGTTTGCTATAATTTTATGCCTGTGCTGGATTGGACCCGCACGAGCTTAGATTATGAAGTTGAAGACGGCTCAAAAGCTTTACGTTTTGACGCCACAGCATTCACGGTATTTGAAGTTTTTTTACTGCAAAGACCAGGAGCAAAAGCGAACTATACACCAAAACAATTGACTGCTGCAGAAACCCTGCTTAAAAACATGAGCGAGGCCGACAAAAATTTGTTAATAAAAAACATTATTGCCGGTTTGCCTGGAGCAGAAGAGGGCTATACTTTAAAAGAGTTTAATGCCATTCTTGCTACGTACCAAAACATAGGCCCAAAAGAACTAAAAAAACATCTGTTTTATTTTCTAGAGCAGATTATTCCAGTGGCCGAAAAAGCAGGTATTCTAATGTGTATTCATCCTGATGACCCACCCTATCCTATTTTAGGATTACCACGAGTAGTGAGTACTGAACAAGATATTTTAGAACTATACCAAGCAGTCGACAGCCCAAATAACGGCTTAACTTTTTGTACAGGTTCATTTGGGGTCATTCCAGAGAACGATTTAGTACCTATGGTAGAACGTTTGGGGGATAGAATTCATTTTATCCATTTAAGAAGTACACAAAGAGATGCGCTTGGTAATTTTTACGAAGCCAATCATTTAGAAGGTGATGTTGACATGTATGGTGTTATGAAAGCTTTAGTATTAGAACAACGAAAACGAAAAAAATCAAATAGAAAAGATTTAAGAATGCCAATGCGTCCAGATCACGGGCATTTAATGCTGGATGATTTAAATAAAAAAACAAATCCTGGGTATTCAGCAATCGGCAGATTGAGAGGCTTGGCAGAATTAAGGGGCTTGGAATTAGGAATTTCTAAAAGCCTTTAATCATGGAGCACATAAATTCGAAACGTTTTATTACAGATAATTTTTTACTCAACTCGAAAGAGGCTGAAACGCTTTATCATGATTATGCTAAAGTTATGCCCATAATCGACTACCACAATCATTTATCGCCAAAGCAAATAGCAGAAAATTTACCCATTAATAATATTACAGATGCTTGGTTAAGTGGCGATCATTACAAGTGGCGAGCCATGCGAGCCAATGGCATCGAAGAAAAGCACATTACAGGAAACACCTCAAAAGAAGAGAAATTCCAGAAATGGGCAGAAACTGTGCCTTACACCTTGCGAAACCCATTATTCCATTGGACACAATTAGAATTGAAAAGGTATTTTAATATCGATGCTATTTTGCAACCAAGTACTTCTGAGGTCATTTACAAAAAAGCCAATACCCATTTAAGCTCTAAAACACCAGCACAGTTACTCGAGGAGATGAATGTAGAGGTCATTTGTACCACCGATGATCCCACAGATAATCTAGAACATCACCAAGCCATTGCTAAAAAGAAGTTTTTTACCAAAGTATTACCAACATTTAGATCAGATAATTTACTTTCAATACAACATGACGGATTTAATGATTACTTAAAAAAATTAACCTCTTGTGTTGGTTTTTCAATTGATAATTTAGAAGATTTAGTAAATGCTATCCAAAATCGAGTTGATTTTTTTAATACACACGGTTGTCGTTTGTCTGATTATGGTTTAGAACAAATTTACGCATACCAATTCACAGAAAAAGAAGCAGATAACATTTTAAAAAAACGATTAAATAATGAAAATATAACACAAGATGAAGCCCGTATATACGCTTCGTTTATTTTATATACGTTGTGTAAAATGTATCACGCCAAAGGTTGGGTGCAACAATTTCATTTGGGGGCTCTGCGTAACAATAATAGTCGTTTATTAAAAGAAGTTGGTGCAGATGTGGGCTGCGATTCTATCGGCGATTTTAGTCAAGCAAAACCAATGTCGACTTTGTTTAATCAATTAGACGCAGAAAACTGTTTGAGCAAAACCATAGTTTATAATTTAAACCCATCACAAAATGAGGTTTTTGCAACCATGATGGGAAATTATGGCGAGGCTGGTATTCCAGGAAAAATGCAATTTGGATCTGGATGGTGGTTTTTAGATCAGAAAGATGGCATGGAAAAACAGATGAACACCCTTTCAAACATGGGGTTATTTAGTCGTTTTGTAGGAATGTTAACAGACAGTCGCAGTTTTTTATCTTTTCCAAGACATGAATACTTTAGAAGGATTTTATGTGATTTGATGGCAGAAGACATCAAAAAAGGGATCGTACCAAACGATATCCCTTTTATTGGTAAAATGATACAAGATATCTGTTATAACAATGCCGTAAAATATTTTGAATTCAAATAACAGAACATTCCACAATGTTTTTTAGCTTTAGTATTCGCATGTAAAACCATGATAACACGAACCAAATAAACCAAATCAAAGTATAAATACTTAGAAAATGAAGCATAAATTATCATTCATAATCATCCTCTTTCTAAGCATGTTTTCGTGCAAAAACAATGATGGCACAAAGGTTTTGTATTTTGGTCACAATTCGCCACAAACACACCCAGTGCACAAAGGGGTATTAGAATTTAAAAAAGTTTTAGAAGAAAAATCTAATGGTTCTCTAAGCGTTAAAATTTTTCCAGATGCCCAATTGGGTTCAGAAAGGGAAGTTCTTGAGCTGTTACAAATTGGAAGTGTGGCCGCTACCAAGGTAAGTGCAGCCACTTTGTCTAATTTTGTGCCCGAATACCATATTTTAGGAATACCCTACTTATTTAGAGATGAAGCACATCGCTTTGATGTTTTAGAGGGGCCTATAGGTAAATCGATTTTAGAAAAAGGCTCGAAATTTTGGCTTCGCGGTCTTTGTTTTTACGACGCCGGAAGTAGAAGTTTTTACACCAGTACAAAAGCAATTAGAACACCAGATGATTTAGAAAGACTTAAAATTAGAGTCATGAATAACCAAATGGCTATAAATATGGTAAATGCCATGGGGGGATCTGCCACGCCATTAGCTTATGGAGAACTATACACCGCAATTCAACAAGGTGTTGTAGATGGCGCCGAGAACAATCCGCCATCGTTTGTATCTTCCAATCATTACGAAATTAGCAAATACTATACTTTAGACGAACATTCTGCCGTACCCGATGTCCTCATAATAGGAACGAAGTATTGGGATAAATTATCAGATCAAGAAAAAAATTGGGTTCAAGAAGCTGCCAATAAATCTGCTCAAGCTCAAAAAGTGTTTTGGAAAGCATCGGTTGAAAAATCAATGAAAATAGCAAAAGACGCTGGAGTAGAAATTATAATTCCAGATAAATCCTTATTTGCAGAAAAATCTAAATCTGTTATTAAAGAATTTATCGAAGAGCATCCAGAGATGGAAACCACTATAAATCAAATTAAAAATAAATAAGCATGCGAAAATCCGTAATTATTTTTAATACAGTAAATAAACTACTAGAATGGTTCTTAATTGTCATTTTTGCCCTTTTAGTTTTAGATGTGTTATTTCAAGTTTTTTCAAGATACCTATTGGGTCAATCTTTTGCGTGGACGGAAGAATTTGCACGTTTTTCATTAATTTGGATGACCGTTCTTGGTGCGGCATACCTGAACGCCAAAAAAGAACATTTGTCTATGGATTTTGTTTACGATAAGCTGTCTATTACCAATAAAAAAAGAGCTTCTATACTCATTGAAATATTAGTATTTCTTTTTGCACTTATCGTCATGGTTATTGGCGGATCCAACTTGGTATATATCACCTTACATTTAGAGCAACTTTCAGGTACCTTAAGAATTCCGCTAGGTTATGTATACGCTATAATGCCGTTTAGCGGATTGCTTATTATGTGCTTCTCTATCTATCATATTTCAAATATTCTTTCAAACAAAAACAAAATTTAATTATGAGCATAGAAATTATAAGTATTATTGTTTTGTTTGTTAGTTTCTTTGTGTTGCTGTTGTTAAAAGTTCCAGTTGCCTACAGTATTGGGATTTCAACAACTTTAAGTTTATTGTTAAATATTGACAAACTACCTGGTTTAACCACCATAGCACAACGGATGACCACTGGTATTGATAGTTTTGCTCTATTAGCAATTCCCTTTTTTATACTGGCAGGAGAAATCATGAAACGTGGCGGTATCGCGAATAGACTCATAAATTTTGCTAAATCTTTAGTAGCCAGTTTGCCTGGAGGCTTAGCCTATGTAAATGTCTTAGCATCTATGCTTTTTGGTGCCATTTCTGGTTCTGCATTAGCAGCGGCATCGGCCATTGGCTCAATAATGACAGATAGAATGGAAGAAGAAGGTTACCCAAGAACCTTAAGTGCTTCGGTTAATATCACGGCTTCTACCACTGGTTTGTTAATTCCACCTAGCAATATTTTAATTGTATACGCTTTAGCTAGTGGCGGGACTGCGTCGGTTGCGGCTCTTTTTATTGCCGGTTACATTCCGGGAATTTTATTGGGTTTTGCCATCATGGGCTATGTAGCGTTTATAGCCATCAGCAAAAAATTTAAAAGAGGAGAAAGGGCCACTTTTTCTCAAGTCTGGAACTTTTTTAGAAAGGCTTTCTTTAGTTTATTACTATTGGTTATTGTAGTTGGCGGCATCGTGGCAGGAATTTTTACGGCTACCGAAGCCTCGGTAATCGCAGTACTTTATGCCGCTGTACTAGCATTAATTTATGGGGATATAAAAACTAAGGACTTTCCTGATATTTTATTAACTAGTGCAAAAACGACCGCTGTAGTGATGTTTTTAATATGCACCTCTATGGCCATGTCTTGGTTATTTTCTTTTGAAGGTATCCCAGAAATGATAAGTGCATTTTTACTGGAATCGTTAAACCATAAAATCGCCATTTTTTTAGCCATTAATTTAATTCTGTTAGTCATTGGGACTTTTATGGATATGACGCCTGCCGTTTTAATATTCACCCCAATATTTCTTCCAGTAGTCACCACTCTAGGAATGGACCCCGTGCATTTTGGAATTGTCATTGTATTAAACCTATGTATTGGAATTTGTACACCACCTGTAGGCACGCTGCTTTTCGTTGGTAGTGGGGTAGCCAAAGTTTCGGTTACACAAGTAATAAAACCTTTACTGCCTTTTTTGGGAATTATGGTAGTGGTTTTAATGTTGATAACTTATATTGAAGAGATCTCTATGTTTTTACCACGATTATTCAATTTATAAATAAAAAATAACAAAATAAAATATATCAAAATGAGCAAAGTAGTCACATTTGGAGAAATTATGCTAAGATTAGCGCCACAAGGGTTTTTAAGATTTTCGCAGGCCAATAGTTTTGACGTTGTATATGGCGGCGGAGAATCTAACGTTGCCGTTTCATTGGCAAATTACGGCGTATCGGTAGATTTTGTAACACGTTTACCAAAAAACGACATAGGCGAATGTGCTATGATGGAAATGCGTAAACGCGGAGTTGGTGTAGATAAAATAGTTTGGGGCGGAGACCGTTTGGGCATCTATTTTTTAGAAACTGGAGCGGTTTCAAGAGGCTCTAAAGTCGTGTATGATAGAGCGCACTCTGCCATGGCCGAAATTACTTCGGGTATGATTGACTGGGATGCGGTTTTTGATGGTGTAGAATGGTTTCATTGGACCGGTATTACCCCCGCAATTTCACAAGGCGCAGCCGATGTGTGTTTAGAAGCTGTTAAAGCAGCAAGTGCAAAAGGCATCACCGTGTCCACAGATTTAAATTACCGCGCGAAACTATGGAATTACGGTGGCGATAGAGAAAAAATAATGACCGAATTAACCTCGTATTGCGATGTGATTTTAGGCAACGAAGAAGATGCCGAAAAACATTTTGGAATTCATCCCGAAGGTCTAGATGTTCACAAAGACGGACATGATGTTAAAGCTGAAGCCTTTTTATCGGTTTGCCAGCAGATGATGGAAAAATTTCCGAGAGCTAAAAAAGTAATTACAACCTTAAGAGGTTCTATTTCTGCTTCCCATAATACCTGGGCAGGTGTTCTATATGATGGTAAAAAAATGTACGAAACCCGACAATATCAAATCACAGACATTGTAGATCGCGTTGGCGGTGGAGACTCCTTTATGGGTGGGTTAATTTACGGCTTATTAAAATATCCAGAAGACGACCAAAACGCCTTAGATTTTGCAGTAGCCGCATCGGCATTAAAACACACCATTAAGGGTGATGCCAATTTAGTAACCGTAGAAGAAGTAGAGAAACTAATGGGCGGTGATGCCTCGGGACGCGTAGCGAGATAAGTACGTTAGAGATTTGAGAGCAAAAGATAAATGTAGTAGTTAACAAAGGCAGCGTTTTTCGTATCACACAGGTTAGAAAGAAACTGAAAACTCTGCCCAGCCAAAACCTAAAATTTAAAAAAGAATGGCACAATTTTCAAGATTAGAAGTCGCACAAACCATGAAAGAAACAGGCATGATTCCGTTGTTTTTTCATAATGATATTGAATTAAGTAAAAAAGTACTAAAAGCCTGCTACGATGGCGGCGCTAGATTAATGGAATTTACTGCACGTGGTGATTTTGCCCATGAGGTTTTTGGAGAATTAACAAAATATGCTATAGCTGAACTCCCCGGAATGATAATGGGTGTGGGGTCCGTTACCGATGCCGCTTCGGCTTCACAATTTATGGCTTTAGGAGCTAATTTTATAGTAACCCCAGTACTTAGGGAAGATATTGCTATAGTCTGTAACCGCAGAAAAGTATTGTGGTCTCCAGGTTGTGGCACCTTAACCGAAATAGCACGAGCAGAAGAATTAGGTTGTGAAATTGTAAAACTTTTTCCAGGAGACATTTATGGGCCTCAATTTGTAAAAGGTATAAAAGGGCCTCAACCGTGGACGAGTATTATGCCAACAGGGGGTGTATCGCCAACAAAGGAAAACTTATTAGGATGGTTTAATGCTGGTGTTACTTGTGTGGGTATGGGCTCTCAATTAATCTCAAAAGACATTATTGCAAATAAAGATTATAAAAAGTTAGAACAGAATGTTAAAGCAGCTCTTGCTCTCATAAAAAAGATAAGAGGCCATCATTAGGTTTTGCAAAGCACTAGTACCCGTTTTAATTACTAAAAAAACCATAAGCTGTTTTGGTTTGAAAAAAGTCCAAACACATGGAAAACATGGTCTAAAAAATTAATACTATGAATACTTATTAATTTTTTAGACCAACACCCCTCAATATTTAGGTAAAGGGCTTAACACTGTAATGATTAAGATTTAAAGACCACTATCTATTATTAATAATGTTCCGTATTTTAAAACAAACGTCTAAAATAGAACAGCTGTTAATTCCAAATAACAAATTCGGCTCTTCGGTTTTTTTGATGATTCGCTTCTGAGCACTTCACGCCATTGCTGCAGCTATTTATTAATTCACTTTCGCCAAGACCTTCGTATTTAAGCCTATTTTTATCCACACCTTTAGACACTAAATAGTTAAAAATAGATAAGGCCCGTCTTTCGGAAAGTGCTTTGTTATAACTATCGTTTCCACGGCTATCGGTGTGCGAGCGAATATTCAATTTTAATTGCGGATATAGATTAAAAGCTGCAATTATTTTTGATAGTTCGACTTTTGCATCTGGGCGAATTTTAGATTTATCGAAATCAAAATAAATATTTGGGATATTAAGCACTTTGGCTAAATCTGCACCAGAGATAATTTTCTCCTTGTTCTTCTGCAATTGAAAATTTATGCGCTGCACATCTAATCTAGATTCCGAAGTTTTCTCATCGATATCATACAAATCATGGCTAGCACGAATGGTGTACTCTTTAAACCTGTTAATATCACTGCTAAAAAAGCCATCTTCGTTCGTTTTAACCGTATGTTTTTCTCCTTCTGTATCTGTAAAGGTAATCGTTGCACCCTTTATAGGTTCGCTGGCTTGTAGATTGGTTACAAAACCATTTATTTCAGCTTTATAAACATCAATTATAGGTGTTGTTTCTAAAAAAGAATAAATATTATCGTAAACAAAAACACCTTCTCTTTTAGAGCGATTAGAGCTAACAAATCCTCTTTTTGTAGCGCTGTCTATTCCAAAAGCAAAATCGTCGGCATAAGAATTTACGGGAGCACCTACATTAAACAACTGACCAAAACTTTCGTTTTCCTCATCGATTTCTACATAAAACACATCTAATCCTCCAAGGCCAAAATGGCCATCAGATGAAAAATAAAGCGCGTTATTTTTAGACACAAAAGGAAAGGTCTCCTTCCCTTCGGTATTAACTTCTGGGCCTAAATTTAAAGGAGCACTTAACGAACCATCTTCTGCAATACGCACCAAGTAAATATCAGATTCTCCAAAACCACCAGGCCGATTTGAAGCAAAATACAACCGCTCTTCATCGGGACTTAAAGCAGGATGTGCAGAAGAGTAAAAATCACTGTTAAATTTAAGTTCTTCAGGTTTCTGCCAAGTTTTCCCTTTTCTTTGCGCTCTATAAATTTTTAAATTTTGAGTATTTTCTTTATTCTTAGATGTATTATTGTTTCGAGTAAAATATACAGTGTTTCCGTCTTTGGTATAAACGGGCGAACTATCGTGAAACTTACTGTTAAGCCGTCCTCGCATTTTTTTGGGCTTACCCACGGCAATATTTTCTGCGTTTAGCGGTATTTCAAATAAGGAAAGAAATCCTAAGCCGTCCCAAGCACTTTTAGTATTTGAAAAGGAATTAATAGTTTTAGTTGAAGCATAAATTAATTTATTCCCAAGTTTGGTATGCCCATAAGAGATATTATTTATATCGTAGACTGCTTCCAGAGGTTGAAGTTGATATCTACCCGAATTCTTTTTCACTAACTCCAGATAGTCCACCGCTTTTTTGGAAAAAGTAGAGGTATTTGTTTTCGCGATATAGGCATTATACATTTTTTTCGCTTTTATGGAGTCTCCTGTTGCTTTTAAGGCTTGCGAATAGCGCAATAAAATAAGTGGTTTCACCTCTGCATTGAGCTCGAATAAACGATTGTACCATGTTGTAGCATCTTGATATTGTGCATTAAAATAGTAGGTATTACCTAGTTTTGTAAAAATTTCTTCAGAGGCATAGCCTTGTTCGACAAGGTTAAGATAAGTTTTCTGACTTTCTACAAACTGAAAATTTTCATAATTAGCATGAGCGCGATCTAGGGCTTCCTTTTGAGCATAGCCAAAATTACAAACCCCTAAAACGCATAATAGTAATAAAACTGTGGTAAAATTGATTTTCATTTGGGGCTAATTTTATTCAAATTTCATCTCTTTTAGCAACTTAAAAGAAGCGCGGATTCACTTTAGCGCGCAATCTTGTACCCAATTCAAATCTTAAAAATATTTCATGAGAGCCGCTGTTATAATTTCCTAGTGGTGTAGTATCGTAATCGTATGCATAGCCAATCATAATATTATTATCGATTTGAAATCCTGCCAGAGCGCTTACAGCAGCATCTAGTCTGTAAGCCAATCCAAAAGTAATACGCTCTTTAAGAAGTGCGTTTACAGAGACATCTATAGCCATTGGCGCCCCTTGTACCGATTTTAAAAGTACCGCGGGCTTGAGTTTTAAACGCGGATTAAGTTGGGCTACGTAACCAGCTATAAAATATAAATTCATTTTTTCGGTAGCGGTAGACACTTGTACCTCATCGTAATATTCAGTCTCTAAAATATTAGGTGTCGATAAACCAAAATACCATGTCTTGGAATGCAAGTAAAAACCCACACCTACAATTGGTGAGCTGTAATTATCGAGTGCAAGGTCGTAATCGTTAGGATTATAAATGACTAATTTTGAGGGATCGAAATCCAAGAGCGAAAACCCACCTTTTATACCAAAAGAAAGTTTTAGTTTTTCAGTTAAATTTAAATTGTATGAAAAATCGGCCGAGACTATACTCTCTACCGTGGGTCCAATTTTATCGCTAGTAAATGCAAGCCCGAGTCCAACACCTTGGATGCCAACTGGAGAATGCGCCGTAAAATTAAGTGTTTCTGGTGCGCCCTCCAGACCTACCCATTGGTTTCTATACAGGCCAATTATACTCAGGGACTCTCTTGTACCGGCATAAGCTGGATTGATACTCACGGTATTGTACATATACTGCGTAAACTGTGAGTCTTGCTGGGCTTGAACACGATGAACAACTTGAGATAAAAACCCCAGAAAAAGTAAAAGTGTTATTTTAGATATGTATATTTTCATGCAAATAACTTGTTTTTTTTAATTCCCACTTAAGTATAAGAAGCCAGCCTTTTTGTGTCGGTTATTTTCTATTGGATTACCATATTGATAATCTAAAATATAATAATAAGTTCCTGTAGGCAATTGTTTAAAATCGTTTACGGTTAAACGCCCTCTTGAAAAGCCATCAAATAAGTCACCATTAATGCCATAGTTATCCGACTCGAACACTTTAACGCCCCAACGGTTATAAATTTGAACTTTAAAATCGCGGGCACAATTATCCATTGCCGAATCTATACGTAAGTAATCGTTTTGTCCATCTTTATTTGAGGTTACCGCATTGTAAACAATAACATTACAAGGTAAACTTAAATCTGCTTTTAAGCGACCAAATGTAAACACACCATAACCGTTTACTGCCGTGGTTACCGTATTATTATCTATATCTATTGCGCCTCCTTCGTTAACCCACATATTGGCTTGTTCGTCCCAACGTACAATCGTAAGGGTATTATTTGAAGCTGCAGCAATCATGTCTTGAGGTGTGGTAACATCTCGCCAAGATAAAGTTATTAACATATCTTCTGCTCTTGAGGATTCTTTGTTAATAATCCAATATTCCTGATTATCTATGGCTTCAATAGCTCCGTCTTTTAATTCGTGAGCATAGAGCGTGTTAGAATTCTCGAAATAAAATTTGCTTTCAAATATAGCGGTACTTGCCGCAGGTGCCGAAATAGACGCAAAACGATAATAGCCCCCATCTCCAATAGGGAAAGTAAACTCTGTATCACCAATTTTAAATACTGCACCATCTACATGACTATAGTCTGAAGTATTACTGTGCAAGGCATTGGTATTAAACGTGATGTCGCCACCAAAATTATCATTATCTAATATACCATTATAAAAATCTGCATTACCAGTAATATGAATATGACCCGACACCTTAAAAGGCGCCATACTACTGGTATTATTGAAGTAAGAATTATAAAAATAACTTTCATTCGAGCCACTAATATTTTGATCGGCACTCCCAATAAATCGCATTATTCCGGTATTTTGATAAAAATCAACGGTGCCATTATTATTAAAGTGGCTATAAATAAAACTGTTGCCATCGTTATAAAACGCCCCCGTTTCTTCATTGTTAAAACTCTGAACTGTAGAGAACGCCGTACCTTCACTTACGTAAAGCATACCCTGATTCGTGGTTTGAGCAACTGCAGCATAAGTAAAGAGCAGCGAGACACCTATATGTAGTACATAGTTTTTCATTCTTAATTATTTTTCACTCTTTGATAGATATGCGGATTTGTGATTAATAAACTACGTCTAACAGTCACTACCGATGTTATGGTTTCGTTTGCACAAACATGATTACTATGCGTAATAGTTAATACATATTCTCCTGCATCTGAAAGGCTTACTGTGCCCAAATCGAGTGTAGGACTATTACCCCCAATTGAAACTGGTCCCGTGCCATCATTAAAAGTCCAAGCGTATTGCAAACCAGCATTGGCATTACCTGGAGTACCATAAATTGGTGCAAACGGCGCCGTGGTTTGGTAGGCCGTAGCGCGGTCTGCTGTAGCGTTAGAGGATAATACTAAGGCATCGCCAGAACGTACGTTAATTACAGCATCTGGTGTTGTTCCTGGATTAAAGCGAAGGGCAGTTTTAACATTATTCAGGTTTTCTGGGGTATAAGCATAAGAAGCCTGTACTACGGTACCATCTGAATTAATTTCTCCATTAGCTACTGTAAGCGTGCCACTTCCATAGGTGCCATTGCCATCGGCATCGGCATTTGGGTTGCCGTAAGCTTCGTTAGCATCAAAGCATCCGTCGTTATCACTATCGTTGTCTAAATAATCGGGAATACCATCGCCGTCGGTATCGCAATACGAAGTAATAGAATTTAATCCAATTGTTGTGCCGTTCGATCCAGTAGTCGTTATTGTAAGCGTGGTAATATTTACCCACTCAAAATAAGAAACTGTTAAGTTATTTGGCTGAGATCCTGTAATGTAATTAACCCCATTAATTTCTCCAGTTCCTTGAATTTCATGGCCCACTCCTAATGAAACCACTCTGTCTGCAGGTGTGCTAAACAGCCAACCATCAGCATTACCATCAAGGTGATCAAACCCTATAATTACTGTTATTGGAGCATCAAAAACCAAGGTAATACTTTCATCGGGGCCACTCAAAAGAAGAGATCCTGGATTTCCTCCGTGACCCAATGTTGAATTACTCGTATACTTATTTGTAGAAGTAAATAACTTAGTACCATTATTAACACTAAACGCCATAGTAAACGGGACGCCTTGCAAGGTTCCTGATCCTGAGGCATCACCACCGTTACCTGTGCCATAATTCCATAATGGGGCGTTAAAATCGTCAATAATAGTAATTGCACCACAATTTTGTTCATCAACATCTAATATCCCATCGTTATCGTTATCTAAGTCGCAGATATCGGCAACACCATCATTATCGATATCGGGGTAGCCCGAGGTTGTAGCGTCGCAACAGGCATTAATTGCGGCATCCTTAGAAGTACCTATACCTTGATTAGCACCGTTGTTAGGTACGCCGTTTTGATTAACCGTTCCTGTAAGTTTCCCATAGTTATCAATATCTGAGTACGTGTACGATCCGTTACCTTCAATAGCATCTGGGCAACCGTCACCATCGCTATCGTTGTCTAAATAATCTGGGATGCCATCGCCGTCGGTGTCGAGAACTCTATAAAAATCTTTTATTTCCGTTAACCTTATCGCTGCATTACCAGTTAAGTTTGCAGAAACTCTAATCCTAGAAATTAATTGCCCTGAAAAGTTAAAGATAACCGAGCCAATGGCATCGTCAGAGACAGAGTCTCCATCTACATTCCAGCCTGTACCGTTATCGGTAAAAACATTTCCAGTATTATTTATACTTGAGCCCAATGTACTATAATTTCCAGCCTCAATATTGATGATGTCATTATTTTGATCGTAAACTTCAACTGTTATAACTTCAGAAGCATCAAAATCTGTTAGTTTAAAATAAGCTCCAGAAATTAATTCAGAAAAAACAATATCAATAGAGGCTGTACCGCTTCTATTAAAGCTAAACATAGGCCCTTGCTCGCTAGTACCTGAGGCATTTCTTGTAGATATACTTGTTCCATTCTCTGTAAATATATAAGTAGCGTTTAAGCCAGTAATAGAGGTCGTTTTAACTCCATTATCAGCATTGTCTAAATTACCAACCCCGAAGTTACCTAATAGATTTATGTCTCCACTGTTAAAACCGCCATTTTCAACGGTATCCAAGATTCCATCGTTATCGTTGTCTAGGTCGCAGATATCGGCGACTCCATCATTATCGATATCGGGGTAGCCCGATGTAGTTGCATCGCAACAGGCATTAATTGCGGCATCCTTAGAAGTACCTATACCTTGATTAGCACCGTTGTTAGGTACGCCGTTTTGATTAACCGTTCCTGTAAGTTTCCCATAGTTATCAATATCTGAGTACGTGTACGATCCGTCACCTTCAATAGCATCTGGACAGCCATCACCATCGCTATCAGTATCCAAATAATCTGGGGTGCCATCGCCGTCGGTGTCTTTGGGAACACAAAATGAAAAATCACCAAAGGCCACACCTTGATTTCCAGTTCCCACTTGATTTACCTTACCTTGTTTGTGGTATATAATTAACTTTTCTACGGGTACCGTTAGATTTAACTCAAAATTTTCGTCGGTACCTCCACCTCTAAACGTATTATTTCCAATATAAGAAATACTTGTTCCTAAAATATTATAATCGGTTGGTCTTAAATTATAGGCGACTCCATTTGAAATAATCTCGAAGGTTATTTCATCGGTAAAATGCCCCCCTGTATCAACATCGTAAACCGTAAAAGCCAAATTATTTACAGCTCTCGAGAATGTAAAATCATGAGCTGTTTCACCGCCCGCAATGGCATTTTGAAACGATGTATATCCATAACTGGTAAAACGACTATTAATTCTCCAATTTCCAGTGGCATTTGTTGTTCTGGCTAGAGATAAACTAACGCCATCAAAAACTAAAGGTGGCGCTGCAGTTGTAACTGTTGGATCGTCACCAGATGTCTCTGAACTACCCCCTTCAACAAAATGATTTTCCCAATTTAAGACTAATGGGGTGCAGTCTAATTCATCTACATCTAATATCCCATCGTTATCGTTATCTAAGTCGCAAATATCTGAAATACCATCACCATCGGTATCTAAATTTCCAGAAGCGATGGGATCGCAAGGGTCAACAACGCAGGAGATTGTAGCCTCCCAACCAGCTTCAACAATAGAATAATCTGAATAAAACTCAAAATATAATGTATTGGAAGAATTGCTCGATCTTACAGTACCTGGAGAAGAATTACAATACCTCCCTATAAGTGGTGCATTACTATCTACACCATCGTAAATAAGTAAACCATACCAACCACAAGTCGAATGATTTTCAACACTCCAAGTGGTAAAATCTATTTGTATCGGGTTGCCATTAGATGAGGTAAAAGCCACACTGTAATTTTCATCGTTACTATACGTCCCGTCACTTCCACCAGAATCGTAAAACGTACCAGAACAAGTTGTAATGGTTTGTCCGTTTACTGCGTCTATTTTATATGTATTCACAGCCACCTCGATATTATCGAGCCACCATCTTTCGTTATTTTGGTTAATATTTGCAGCTCCTGTAATAAATCGAATTCTTGTTAAACTACCACCCAAATATGTTGCTGGTATAGATATACTTTCATTTTGAGCTGCATTAATACCACCACTTACACCATTAATTGTTAGAAGCGTAGTATAAGTCCCATCATTTTCAGGGTCTATTTGAATCAATAAAGTTTCGCCTCCATCAAAATTATTCTGCGTATCATAATCGAAATTTAGGGTTGCAGAGGTTGCAGCACTGAGGTCGATTAATCTATAAGCTCCTGCGTCATTATCCTTTAATTCGAGAACATTGCCAGGCAAATCACAACTTCGAAGTGGATTACCAGTTGCATTCACATCTTGTGTGTTGCCGTTTGCTCCATCACGAATCCAACTATTATTTGCCCAATTTGAGCCACTCATGTTACCAGTAAAAACAATACTTAAGTTATCAAAACCATCAGATGCTGTGAAACTTTGTGCATTCACAATAACAGGAAACACAAAAAACAAAACAGCTATAAGTACCGTTGCAATTGTTTTAAACATATGATTAGCGTAACTCTTTTTCATGTTATAATACTTTAATAATAAACTAAAGTTTATTTACAATTACTGCCTCTCAATTCTTGTAATTATAAATAAATTTAGATTACTTCACCACAAAAACGATAGTCATAAAAGAGGCTTCGGTGGCATTTGCTTTAATATCGTAGGTTAAAACACCGTTTGCATCAATACGTAAATTTTCGAACACATCGGTATCGTAATACGTGATGTAGTACTCCAACTCATTAGCTGCTAGGGTTGGAATACTTCCAGATGCTTCTGCACTACTAACTAAGGCTGTTCCACCAAACTGGTTTACATACTCGCTATGCAAGTCTTTAAATAAGCCTGTCCCTTTTGTAGAGGTATCAAAAACAATGGGAGGCATATAAAAAAACTTAGGCATGGCGGCTTTTACTTGCCTTAGTGTGCCATCTGTTTCTAAAGCTACTAAATTATCGTCTGTTGTTCCGTCTTGTAAACCGTCTACTTTTAGTGTATTCGTTGCGGTTGTTGTTATTGTAGTAGATTGAGTTAATGCGCCCCCTAATTCAATGTTGTTAGTTGTTTTTGTTAATCCATTGTTAGCTGTTGTACTTTCGGCATTTACCGTGTAGGTAGTCACATCGCCTGATACTGCAGTATTTACGGTTACTCCCGTTCCAGCACTTACCTCGGTAGTTTTTTGATTATTTTGAATGGCTGTTTTTGAAACGTTTACCTGGTACGCGGTGTTATTTCCTGTTGTAGCTGCTGTTACCGTTGTGTTAACCCCATCTGCAAGGGTTGTGGTATTTTGTTCTGCTTGTATTGCTGTACTTAAGTCGACTGCAGCAGATCTGACCCCATTCACTGAGGTTTCTAAATTAGCACCGGTTAGCGTATTGGATACACCATTTATAATAGTAGCATTTGAAGACACGCCATTTACTGTTGATGACATCGTATTAGCAGCCGACGTCAAGGTATTTGTTGTGGCTGGAATTAAAGTTGAAGGATTAGCCCAGGTAGCTGCTCCGCTGTCTGTTACTAAAACTTGTCCGTTTGTTCCTGGTGTAATTTCTAAATTAACATTGTTTAAAGTGGCTCCAGATCCTCCTGTTACCGTAATACTAGACCCAGAGATTGTATTGGTGCTAGTAGGCGTCCAATTAGTTCCGTTATACACCAATACTTGGTTGGCTACTGGAGTAGTTGCATCAATAGCTGTGCCTTGGATAGCTACCACATTTGTATTTCCAGCCAGCCCTGTAACATCGCCAGCCAAAGCAATGCTTTGAATGTCATTTTGTTCTGCAAACCGCATCCAACGCTTGGTATCCCAATAATAATAGCCTGGCGTTACACCATTGGCTCCAGTGGTTGTGTTTTCGTTATAAACTAACAACGACTGGGCTACAGGTGAAATTATTGGCGCCTCCACTATGGTACTTGTTAATTGAACTCTTGGAATTAACAACCCGCGTTTTTCTGAATCGAGATCAATAACAGCCGACTTATTGGGCGTGTTTGTCCCAAAGCCTTCTTGAGCAAAGACCATAGTATTGCCTAAAACAAACAACACTATAATCCCTATATATTTTAAAACAATTTTTTTCATGAGTTTGTAATTATTGTTTTTCAGCGGTCCTATGCCACATCCGTTTATTCACTACCTTAGTATCAAGTTTTAGTTATAGGATGTATCATATTGTATCTCCTAAAGCATTTTTTAATATTAAATACGCCCCACAAGAGACCACGTCGAACCGTTAGATTTTATAATCCAACCTTGGTATGGCATGCTTCCATAGATAGTTACACCATCTACACCTGGAATATTAACATAGGCATCTGGCTCGTTGGTATTTGCTATTTTTACGTTAATTACTTGACCTTTAGCATCTGCTGCAGGAGGCAGGGTAATATCGATATCATCAGATCCTATGTTTGCCAAAATTGTAATTTCTTGAACAAATTTGTTGTATCCAGTTTGTGATGCAACTGTGAAATCTGCACCTGTTGTATACTCTAATGATCTTGCTACTTTTCGCAGTATTCCAGTGTTTTCGTCGGCTAAAACAATAGCTGCTGAATTGGCTGCTGAATTTTGTAAACCTGCTATAGCTAAAGTATTTGTAGCATCGGCAGTAATTACGGTAGGTGTAATTAAGGCGCCACCCAATTGCACGTTGTTTCCCGTTTTGGTTAAACCGTTGTCTGCTGTTGTTGTGTTGCCAAGATTACTTTGATCAATCCATGCAGCTTCACCTGTTGCACCTGTAACTAAAACTTGATTATTACCAGCGTCTGCTATATCGCTCACTTGAATGGTTTTGTTAGCAATGTCATCAGACAAAATAGTTCCATCTAAAATCTTATCTGTAGTAATCGCGTCGGCTCCAACTTTTGCATTGGTTACTGCGCCATTTGTTAAATGAATAGTGTTAATAGAACCATCTTTAACTTCAACAATATAAGGATCTGTTGTAGTTCCTGTACCACTCACAACAGTAGTGTTACCATCTGATATAGACGCTAGTAAAGTATTTGGATTAACCCAAGTAACATTTCCAGAAGCATCAGAAATCATAATCTCTCCTGCACCACCTCCAGTTATCTTGGCATTAGTTACTGCGCCATCAGCCAAATCTACTGTTCCAATTGTACCATCTAAAATCTTATCTGTGGTAATCGCGTCGGCTCCAACTTTTGCATTGGTTACTGCGCCATTTGTTAAATGAATAGTGTTAATAGAACCATCTTTAACTTCAACAATATAAGGATCTGTTGTAGTTCCTGTACCACTCACAACAGTAGTGTTACCATCTGATATAGACGCTAGTAAAGTATTTGGATTAACCCAAGTAACATTTCCAGAAGCATCAGAAATCATAATCTCTCCTGAACCACCTCCAGTTATCTTGGTATTAGTTACTGCGCCATCAGCCAAATCTACTGTTCCAATTGTACCATCTAAAATCTTATCTGTGGTAATCGCGTCGGCTCCAACTTTTGCATTGGTTACTGCGCCATTTGTTAAATGAATAGTGTTAATAGAACCATCTTTAACTTCAACAATATAAGGATCTGTTGTAGTTCCTGTACCACTCACAACAGTAGTGTTACCATCTGATATAGACGCTAGTAAAGTATTTGGATTAACCCAAGTAACATTTCCAGAAGCATCAGAAATCATAATCTCTCCTGAACCACCTCCAGTTATCTTGGTATTAGTTACTGCGCCATCAGCCAAATCTACTGTTCCAATTGTACCATCTAAAATCTTATCTGTGGTAATCGCGTCGGCTCCAACTTTTGCATTGGTTACTGCGCCATTTGTTAAATGAATAGTGTTAATAGAACCATCTTTAACTTCAACAATATAAGGATCTGTTGTAGTTCCTGTACCACTCACAACAGTAGTGTTACCATCTGATATAGACGCTAGTAAAGTATTTGGATTAACCCAAGTAACATTTCCAGAAGCATCAGAAATCATAATCTCTCCTGCACCACCTCCAGTTATCTTGGTATTAGTTACTGCGCCATCAGCCAAATCTACTGTTCCAATTGTACCATCTAAAATCTTATCTGTGGTAATCGCATTATCAGCAATACCTAAAGTCACATCTTTTAACAAACTGCTTGCAACAGAAACATCTGTACCAACCGTATTTCCTGCAGTAACTGTAATGCCGTTACCAGAAAGAGTTTTTGCCGTTAAGTTGCCCTCATCAATAGCATCATTTACCAAAGATTGAGCAGATGTAAGTTTTAAAACACCATCTGTTCCCATCACTACGATATTTTGGGTTGTGCTATCAAAAGTCGTAGAAACATCTTCTAAACCAGTAATAGCAAGATCATTAGTACCGGTTGCGATTGTGGTTGTCGCTTCAGTTAAAGTCCCACCTAATTTAATATCGTTACTAGCGTTAATATTTAAACCGTTGCTTGCTGTAACCACACCATTAATAAATGTTGCTGGATCCACCCAAACCGTTGTTGTTACACCTCCAACAATTCGAGTTACCAATACTTGACCATCTGTTCCACCAGCAACTGCAACTTCATAATCTGTAGTATTACCAGTAGTAGAACTGCTAACGGTTACATTTTTTCCTGCACTTACCGTTACGGTTTTTTCGGTTGTGGCCGATACAAAACGCACCCATTTAGCATTAGTAGGATCAGCATCCCAGTAGTAATAACCTGGTGTCACATCGCCTGTAGTAGCTGTATTATAAACTAAAAGTGATTCTGCTGGAGAATTCACTGGAGCAGCCACTGTTGTAGACGTTAAGGACAAACGCGGAATTAACAAACCTCGCTTTGAAGATACGATATCTACAGCTGCTGATCTATCGGGTTGATTTGTTCCAAAACCTTGTTGCGCTATAGCCTTTGAAGATGCTAAGAACGTAAAGAGTGTTAAAACGATTAGAGTAATTTTTTTCATAAGTATCGTAGGTATTTTAGATTGTATTCTGTTGGTTAGTATTTAAAATTTATTTATTATTTTCCATTCGGTGCCATCGGAAATCAACTCCCAACCCGAATAGGGTAATGCAGTATATAATTGTGCTAAACCATCGATTGTACCAATAATGGTCACAAAAAAATCTTCATTGCTATCTTCTTTTTTAATAATGATTTTCTTTCCTCTATTATCGGCAGTTGCCGCTGGCAAGGTAATGTCTACATCACCACCATTGGCATTACCAAGAACGATAGCATCGTTTGGTTTCACGGTGTACGACACACTCGTTTCCACTATAGTATTTAGGTTTGTGTAATCGACCGACAATTCGCCTTGCGCATTAATTTTAACGGTTGGGTTTGCTGCTGCTTCTCTTACAACCCCTAAAGTTGTGCCAGTGGCCGTGTTAACGTTCACCTTGTATTCTGTATTATTAAGGAGTGTTGCACTTTCTACTGTCGTATTTGTGCCATCTGCAAGGGATGTGGTTGTTTGGAGATTTCTAACCAAAGTAGTTAAATCTAATTGAGTGGTATTACCACCTGCATCAATATATGTAAACGCATTATTAACGATATCCCAATACACGGCATTGTCGGGTAAATTAGCCTCTACGGCGAGTTTTTGCCAACGCCCTTGAAACCAATAATAATACCCAGGTGTTAGTGTACTAGTTGTACTGGTGTTATAAACAAGCAAACTCTCCACATTACCTGCACTTATAGTGGTTTGATCGGTAGGACTTGTTAACGCTATTTGCGGTATTAAAACACCACGATTTGAAGATTTTATGTCTAATTGTGCTGAGGGGCTCGGTAAATCCGTTCCCACTCCAACTTGTGCCCACAGAAAGTTACTCACGATTAACGCAAGGAAAAGTAATGTTTTTTTCATAAGCAGGTTGTTTAAAATACTTAAATGAGGAAAATAAATATTTCTTTACAATTTTAATTTTAAATAGTCTTAAAAACTGTAGAAACCTGTATACAACTGCTACAGCTTTCTACAAACTTAAGTAATTTTGTACAAATAAACGTAGTATTTCATTAATAAATGTAAGTATCCTTATTGTATATAACTATGCGTGCATAATAAATTTTTATAACGAAAAATTTTCAAGGATCATTCTCAAAAAATCAATACCAAAGAAGTGCAATACTCTTCAATGAATATCCTGATATCAAGATTGCATTTAACTTAGTACAGGGATTAAGAAATATTTTCAATACAGCAAAATCAGTAGAAATAGCATACACAAAATTAGCGCATTCTTCCTCTATAGATTAATAACAATATTTGCTTAAACACAACTTTTGGACTTGATCCAATAAACCTCTATTTGACATCACCCCTATATGGACTTAGATTTCGAATACTTCTTAAAAAGGAAACTTTTAAGCCAAAAAAAATCCTAAGGGCGAACCTTAGGATTTCTATAGTGTGGGCGCGAAGGGATTCGAACCCCTGACCCCTTGGGTGTAAACCAAGTGCTCTGAACCAACTGAGCTACGCGCCCCAAAAACGAAGTGCAAATATAAACTAGTTTTTTATAAAACGGTCATCTTTTTTGAATCTATTTTAAATTAAATAGTAACCCTTTAAAAATCAACCACTCCCTGTAAAAGAGACTAGACATAAAAAAATCCTAGAGATAAACTCTAGGATTTTTTAGTGGGCGCGAAGGGATTCGAACCCCTGACCCCTTGGGTGTAAACCAAGTGCTCTGAACCAACTGAGCTACGCGCCCCAACAATCGAGGTGCAAATATAAACTAGTTTTTAATATTTCAAAAATTTTTTGTGTTATATTTTTAAATTATTTCTGCCACTACAAAAGTACTACCCCCAACAAATACAAAATCATTATCGCCAGCAGCATTTAAAGCCGTTTTATAAGCCTCGCTTACAGAATTATACACCTCGCCTTTTAAGTTATATCCCTCAAGTTCGGCTTTGAGTTTATGAGCATCCATACCTCTAGGAATATTGGGCTTACAAAAATAATATATAGCGTTTTTAGGTAATATATCGGCAATAGTATTTAAATCCTTGTCGTTTACAACACCAAATACCATATGAAGCACCTCAAACTCTTCATTTAAAACCTGTGCAATAACCTGTTTTAACCCTTCTCGATTATGTCCTGTATCGCACACCGTTTTAGGCCTTTTATTTAAAACCTGCCAACGTCCCAGCAAGCCCGTATTTTTTATAACGTTTAACAAACCAGCTCTAATATTTTCTTGGCTTATGCGATACCCACGATTAATAAGCTGGTTTATTGTTGCTAATACAGTTTTAATATTTTTTAATTGATATGTTCCTATTAAATCAGATTTATAGTATGCTGCGGGTGTTTTATCGGCGAATGTTATGGTGGTATCATTTTTATCTGCCAGAGCTTTAAAAACCTCAGCCGTGGTTCTTTGGGTTTCCCCTATTACTACAGGAACCATTGGTTTAATAATACCGCCTTTTTCAAAAGCTATAGATTTTAGAGTGTTTCCTAAAAACTGAGTATGATCCTTTCCGATGTTTGTAATCACAGAAACTTCTGGAGTAATGATATTTGTGGAATCTAATCGACCACCTAAACCCACTTCAATTACCGCGATATCCACTTTTTCTTTGGAAAAATAATCGAATGCCATCCCCACAGTCATTTCAAAAAAAGACAGACCTAGACTTTTAAAAAACGTTCTGTTTTCTTCTATAAAATCAATTACAAACTGCTCACTAACGGGCTGCCCATTAATTTTAATACGTTCTCTAAAATCTTTTAAATGCGGAGAGGTATAAAGCCCTACTTTATATCCTGCTTCGTGAAGAATGGATGCCAACATATGGCTTGTTGAACCTTTGCCATTTGTACCAGCAACATGGATAGATTTAAATTTTTGCTCGGGATGATTTAAATGTTTTGCTAATTTTAAGGTATTTGATAAATCTTTTTTAAAAGCAGATTTACCTTGGTTTTGATACATGGGTAGTTGCGAAAACATCCAGGTAAGCGTATCTTGATATGTCATGTTATTGTCCTAAACTAAAGTTTACTTCTACCCAACCAATTTGTTTAACTGGAGCTTTAGGGTCTGCGGGCCATTTATGTGAAAGCGCTGTTTTTTTAGCAGCTTCAAACAAACAGGAACCACCCGTTGTTCCTTTTTTTCCTGGGATAGCTTTTACGACATTCCCAGCGCGATTAACGTGTATTTCTACCACAACCCTACCTTCTTCTTGACAATCGGGAATGTTTTTTTTAAAGGTTGCTTTGCCTCTACCCCCTAAACCATAACCAACGCCTCCAGCACCAGTTCCTCGACCTCCAAAGTAACTAGGCGCGTATGGATCGCCATCCAATTGGCCTTTATCTCCTGCTGTATTATCATCTCCTTCGCCTCCTGTTTCCGAGCCTTCAGACTTGCTTACACCACCAATTAAAGCATCTAGTTTTTTCTTTTTTTCTTCTTGTTCTCTTTTTTCTTGTGCTATTCTTTCAGCTTCAGCTTTCGCCTCGGCTCGAGCTTTTGCTTCGGCTGCAGCTTTCGCATCGGCAGCGGCTTTAGCATTGGCTTCTTTTTGCTTTTTTAGAGCAATAGCTTCTGCATTGTCGGCTGTTAAAACTTCCTCCGAAGTTTCTGAAGCTGTTGTGGGCACCGATTTTGAAACCTCGGGCTGCGGAGGTACATCAATTTCTTTAGGTTCAGATTTTATTGGTTTTTTAGGTTGTATATTACCTCTGCCTAAATCTGTGGTGCCAAAATTAACAGAAACCCCAAATTCTTCAGGCGGATCCATGTACGTAGTGCCTACCACAAACAATAACACCAAAAGAATAATAGCAATTAGCGCTGTGATTCTAGCAGAATTCTTTTCATGTATTGTTTTAAAATATTTCATTAGCATTGTATTGTTTCACCTTTGCAAACCATGTAGTAAAATCTATTATAACATCTATCTTTTAAAAAGATTACGACGTCATAGATTTCTCATAACTTGTGATGACAGACTATTTAGTTCGGCCTTACCGCTAAAATAACTTTGAATTTATTCCTGTTTGCAATATCCATAACTTTAACGACGTTTTCTACAGGTACAGATTTTTCTGCTCTTAAAACTATAGTTGGTTGGTCTTGTGACGATAAGGCTGCCAACAATTCGTTTTCTAACACACTAACCCCTACCCGTTTTTGATCGATGTAATAGGTTAAATCTTTTTTTATACTTACCGCAACAGATTTTTTATTCTCGGTTTTAGCACTAGCCTTGGGCAATAGAATATCGATAGCATTTGTGGTAACCAAGGTTGAAGCAATCATAAAAAATATGAGTAAAAGAAATACAATATCTGTCATAGACGACATATTGAATTCTGGTGTGACTTTATTTCTTCCTCTAAAATTCATGTTATGTAGGTTCGTTTAAATGATCTAAAAGCTCCAAAGAACTAGCCTCCATTTGGTACACCACTTTATCGGTTCTAACCACTAAATGATTATACGCAACGTAAGCCACAATACCCACAATTAATCCCGCAACTGTGGTAGTCATAGCTGTGTATAATCCGCTTGCCAAAACGTCCATTTGTATAGAACCTCCCGCATTGGCGAGTTCGAATATGGCTAATATCATTCCAATTACCGTACCCAAAAACCCGATCATGGGCCCAGCGCCAGAAATGGTTGCCAGAACACTTACGTTTTTTTCTAGTCCGTAAATCTCTATTCGACCCGCATTTTCAATAGCTGTATTAATATCGGCAAGTGGTTTTCCTATTCTCGAAATACCCTTCCCTATCAATCTAGATACTGGCGTGTTTGCCTGAGCGCAAAGTATTTGAGCCGAATCAATTTTACCATGACTCACGTGATCTTTAATTTGATTCATAAAATTAGCATCTATTTGTGAGGCGGCTTTTATGGCAAATAATCTTTCAAAATAAATGTACGAAGCCATAATTAGCAACAAAAATAAAATGGCAATTATTATTTGTCCAGCCACACCTCCACTACTTATAAGCTCTATAATTGAAAGTGTTTTTTCTACCGATTCTACATCAGTAATCAATTCTCCTCCTTCTTCAGGAGTTTGTAATAACATATTAATCATATAATTAAATTTATGGCAACTTTATAACGTCTGTTTTCTGGTTAAAGTATTTAAAAAATCCTATTTCAAGCTACATATCTACCCTAGCACTTGTTAAACTTAACGAGGTATTATACAGGTTTTAAAAATCTATTCTTTTTTAGTAACTATACTTTTGTTAAAAGAAACCCTTAAAAGAAACACGACTATTAATGAATAGCAAACTTAAATAATATTTCCACAACAACAAGCTTCACAAATATATAGAAACAAAAAAAAGTGAGGCTTGAATGCTATGATCTAAACTAGAGTTTAAACCAATTGGCTTAGTGCTATTTCAAAAGCAGTAGCACTTATGCCTGTTTTACTTTGGTTTTTGGCATACACTTTGTCCAGCGCTTCTTTAATTTTATTTGAAGTATCGTTAAAAATGGCTTCATCTGTCATTTGCACTCGACGCTCCATAAAATAGGCGAAAACTCTAGCCATACCGCAATTTGAAATAAAATCTGGAATAAGACTTACACGGGAGTCTGCATGCTCCATTATGGAACCAAAAAATATTTCCTTATCAGCAAAAGGCACATTTGCACCACAGGATATAACTTCTAATCCACTATCAATTAATTGATCGACTTGATTTCTTGTTATTAAACGCGATGCGGCACAAGGTGCAAAAATCTCGGCTTCAATAGCCCAAATTTTTTCATTAACCTCTTCGAAAGGTATTAAATGGTCTGCTACTAATGTATTTCCTGTTTTGGCTAAAAATAAATTGCTAATGTCTTTAAAAGTGAAGCCTTCTTCATTAATTAAGCCTCCATGAATATCAATAATCCCAACAATTTTAACCCCCATTTGAGATAAATAAAAGGCTGCTGCGGCACCAACATTACCGAAACCCTGTATAACGGCACGTTTCCCCACAACATCGCCTCCATAAATAGTATAATATTGTTTTACAGCTTCGGCAACTCCAAAGCCCGTAACCATATCTGCTACCGTGTATTTATTTGCAACACTTGGGGAATAATCTGAATTTTCAATCACTTTAATAACTCCCTGTCTTAACTGTCCGATTCTATTAATTTTATCGGCTTCGGTGGGTTTAAAATGCCCATTAAACACGCCCTCTTGCGGATGCCAAACACCGCTTGCCTCGGTAATAGGAATGACTTCGTGAATTTCATCTACATTTAAATCGCCTCCCGTGCCGTAATAACTTTTAAGCAAAGGAGAAACCGCCGCATACCAACGTTCTAAAACGCCTTTTTTACGAGGGTCTTTAGGATCGAAATTAATACCCGATTTCGCACCGCCTATTGATGGCCCAGATACGGTAAATTTAATTTCCATGGTTTTGGCTAAAGACAATACCTCGTTCATATCGAGGCCTTTTCGCATTCTCGTACCACCTCCAGCTGCACCGCCACGCAGGGAGTTTATAACTACCCAACCCTCGGCATCGGTTTCAGGATCTTTCCAATTGAAAACAATTTCTGGTTCTTTATTTTCGAATTTTTTTAATAATGCTTTCATAATCTATAAGTAATCGGTTTTTAAGCTATAATTTAGGTTTTCAGGATTTATAAAGCTAAGCTAAAGTTGATTCGTATAAAATTTATTTATGTAGGTTTTTATTAAATAGAAAAAACTAAAAGTTCGCTAATATTATAATTTAGTCAGGGATATATATTTTACCCGAGCTATGATTTTTCTCTGCCCCAGTAACACTCTGCAAGCAATTAACATCTCCCCTAAGCCTAAGTACGCCTAAAAAACCAAAGATTAAAGCTTCTTTGTACTCTACTATGGTTTTTGAAGGTATCATTATCCCTGTGTTAGATTGCGCTTTTATGCGCTCTATAAGGAACGAATTATACGCGCCACCCCCTGTAATTAATACCGATTTTGAACGCTTAGTTCCTATAACCGCAACAATTTGAGCTGCAATATGCTCTGTAAACGTTCTTAAAACGTCGTTAATCTCTAAATTAAAGGCTTTTATTAAAGGAAAAATATGGGTATTTACCCACTCCAACCCTAAGGATTTTGGCGGATGTTTATGATAAAAGCTCAGCATATTTAATTGTTCTAATAAAGCCATATTTAAAGTTCCTGTAGCGGCTATTTTTCCCTTGTCATCATAATCATGTCCTAACAAATTTGCATAATAATTTAGCACAATATTAACTGGACAAATATCGAAGGCTGTCCTTTTGTTTTTTAGGTCGTAAGACACATTTGCAAAACCTCCTAAATTAATGCAGTAATCGTATTGCGAAAACAATAACATATCGCCAATTGGCACTAAAGGTGCACCTTGCCCACCAAGAGCAACGTCCTGGACTCTAAAATCGCAAACCACTTTATTGCGCAACAAGCTCGCTAATTTGCGCAAATTACCTATTTGATAGGTTAACTTTTTGTTGGGTTGATGCAAAGCGGTATGCCCGTGAGAACAAATAGCATCAATATTTTTAATGTTGTTTTTTTGAATAAAACTGTTTATGACTTCAGATAAATAAACGGTGTATTTTTTGTCTATTTCCAATAAATCATCATTAGAAATCGACACGAGGTTTTTAAGAGTGTTATGCCATTCGGCAGTATAAGGTATGGTTTCGGCTGCAACAATATCAAAATGCCATGTCTTTGTAAGCTGAAATCTTACATAAACAATGTCAACACCATCTAAAGATGTTCCAGACATCACCCCAATTACATTGTATTTTACTATTGCCATATCGGGTAAAAATAACAATATCTGTTGAAAATAAAATAATAAAAAGTTATATTTGTTAACAATTTTTAAAAAATCAACTACATTCTGAATATTATGGATTTTAATCTTTCTGAAGAACATATCATGATACGTGATGCCGCACGCGAATTTGCACAAACCGAATTACTCCCTGGCGTTATTGAACGTGACAACAAGCAAGAATTCCCTGACGAATTGGTTCGCAAAATGGGCGATTTGGGTTTTATGGGAATCATGGTAGACCCAAAATACGGCGGAAGCGGCATGGATACCCTATCTTACGTCCTTATTATGGAGGAATTATCGAAAATTGATGCTTCGGCATCGGTTATTGTTTCGGTTAATAACTCGCTAGTATGCTATGGTATTGAAGCTTATGGCACTGAAGCTCAAAAAGAAAAATACCTAACCAAACTTGCCACTGGAGAAAGTATTGGTGCTTTTTGTTTGAGTGAACCCGAAGCTGGTAGTGATGCTACATCGCAAAAAACAACAGCCCTAGATAAAGGTGACCATTACCTTATTAACGGTACAAAAAACTGGATAACAAGTGGTGGTCGTGCCGATGTTTATTTAGTCATTGCCCAAACCGACCGCGACAAAGGGTCGCATGGTATTAATGCATTTATTGTTGAAAAAGGCACTGAAGGATTTCATATAGGCCCTAAAGAAGATAAATTAGGCATTCGCGGAAGCGACACCCATACCCTACAATTTAACGATGTAAAAGTTCCTAAAGAAAATCGCATTGGCGATGATGGTTTCGGATTCCGATTTGCAATGAAAACACTCTCTGGCGGCCGTATAGGTATCGCTGCCCAAGCCCTTGGTATTGCTCAAGGTGCTTACGAACTGGCATTAAAATACTCTAAAGAGCGTAAAGCTTTTGGTACCGAAATTTGCAACCACCAAGCCATTGCCTTTAAACTTGCCGATATGTATACCGATATTGCAGCAGCAAGACACCTTGTTATGAAAGCGGCATGGGATAAAGATCAAGGCAATAATTACGACATGTCTAGTGCAATGGCAAAATTATACGCCTCTAAAGTGGCCATGGAGCACACTGTTGAAGCAGTGCAAATTCATGGTGGTAACGGCTTTGTAAAAGAATACCATGTAGAACGCTTAATGCGTGATGCCAAAATTACACAGATATACGAAGGCACTTCTGAAATTCAGAAAATTGTAATTTCTAGGAGTATTATTAGAGATTAAAGGTTTTTAAGAAGTAGTATCGCTGAAACAGAGCTTTTGCTGAAGAAGATAGCTCTATTAAGATAATATGTTGCCGACTAAATTAAGTAAGAACTTTGTCTTTCTGAAAGAAGCACGAAGAGGAAATTATTATCTAAAATTTCTCATTAGCCAGACCTAACAGGTTTTTGAAACCTGTTAGGTCTTTAATATCGCATACACTGATAATTCTTAACCCTCTAAATTATTTTTAGACTTTCCCGAAAAACAACTTAAATAGTAAGAAAACACCCTTTCTTCAAATATGTTTAGGAAGAAGATAGCTCTTTTAAGATAAACACAAATTCCGAATGAGTAACCAAGATGAATATCATTATTTAAGATTTCTCATTAAACATTTGCATGTTTCCTAAATAGAATAAACCCTTAATACTTATAAAAACTAAACAACTTTTACGACAGGACAAATATTCAGCGAACCAACATAAACACATTGTTATAAAGTTATCGTGTGTTATACGCTAGCCAGACCTAACAGGTTTTTGAAACCTGTTAGGTCTTTTTTATCGCATAAACTGATAATTCTTAACCCTCTAAATTATTTTTAGACTTTCCCGAAAAACAACTTAAATAGTAAGAAAACACCCTTTCTTCAAATATGTTTAGGAAGAAGATTGCTCTTTTAAGATAAACACAAATTCCGAATGAGTAACCAAGATGAATATCATTATTTAAGATTTCTCATTAAACATTTGCATGTTTCCTAAATAGAATAAACCCTTAATGCTTATAAAAACTAAACAACTTTTACGACAGGACAAATATTCAGCAAACCAACATAAACACATCTTTGTTGTGGTGTCGTTTTTTTACGCTGAAATTGGTTTCACGTTTATTTGTCCACCTATCGCTTTCAGCACTTTCATTATTGTTCCGAATTGCGGTTTCGCTCCGTCAGATAATGCCTTGTAAAGACTCGGTCTGCTCATTCCAGTTTTTTCCGCAATTTTAGTCATTCCGATTGCCTTTGCTATATGTCCGATTGCCACTATCAAATCAGAACTGTCTCCATCTTCAAGAACTGTATTCAGATATTCAGCAATCATTTCCTCGCTGTCCAAATAGTCTGCAATATCAAATTTAGTTGTTTCCATATCAATCCTCTTTTATTCTGTTCCAGATTTTTTTCGCTTTCTCGATATCTTTTTGTTGAGTAGATTTATCGCCACCAATTAAAAGAATTACGATTTTATTGTCTTTTTCTTTGAAATACGCTCTGTAACCTTTGACATAATTAATTCGCATTTCACTAATTCCATCTCCAACAGGCTTACAATCTCCAAAATGCTCATCAGTTTCAAGTTTCTGGATTCGGAAAAGTATTTTGGATTTCGCACGTATATCTTTCAGCTTTCTAATCCACTTATCAAATTCAGATGTCTTTTTAATGACAATCATTTACTGTATCCAATTAGATACAAATATAGTCAAAAATTTGGATTTAAAACAGAAGTTTTCGGATTTTCAGAAAGTTGCTCTAAAATGTCTAGTCCTGAAATATGGCTCGTAGCGTGAAAATTAGCGATACTTTTCAGTTAAGCACGAGCCGATTTTTTTAATTTTACTATTATCTTTTTTTATCAATAAGCCAAATTAAAAAAATTGGCGGACTTGCAAATATGTTTTAACTTCGATTAAGCAACTGATTAGCTATGAACTATATACGCCTTTGTTATAAAGTTATCGTGTTTTAGACTTTAGCCAGACCTAACAGGTTTATGAAACCTGTGAGGTCTTTTTTATCGCATAAACTGATAATTCTTAACCCTCTAAATTATTTTTAGACTTTACCGAAAAACAGCTTGAATAGTAAGATTTTAAATAGCAAGCAAACACTATTTCTTTAAGCATGTTTAATCAATAATAACGCACGTTCATCACCCTTTCAAATCCTCTAAAACCAAGCGTAATTCGCCATAACTATATTTGTCGTCTAGCTGATGTTTTAAATCTGATAACGTTTCAAATTTATGCTTTGGAATACTAATTTTCAATTCTTTATAATGCGCTTCAGAAATTAAATCGGTTATTTTAACCTCGCCACTAGGAATAAAATGTGCTAAATGTCCAAATATAGTGTTTGGGTTTAATGCCCTTTCTTTGGCAATCTCATCAATAGATTTTCCTGATTCGAATAAATCTAACGACTCCTTTTTGGTATCACCTCGTTTTTTCTTTGGTGGTTCGGTTTCAAAAACAGCGGATGCCTTAGAGATTTCAATATCATTTTCATCACAATACTCGTGAATCACTTTTAATATGGCGTCTCCGTATTTTTCTACTCTCACCTTTCCCATGCCATTAACTTGTAACAACTCCTTTTTGTTTGTGGGCAAGGTTTCACACATATCGTACAATGCTTTCTGAGTAAAAATTTGATAGTGAATTAATTCTTGCTCTTCTGCAATGTCGTTCCGCAGCACACGCAACAACTCTGCCAATTCCACATTTGTAGTACCATCAATAACCGATTTTCTAGGTTTTTTAGGCTTATCTTTGGTCAGAAAAACAGTTTTTGCACGCAGTTCTAAAAAAATATTAACATCAAAACCATCAGCTAAATGCTCAAAATATAATTGTTTAGCTGTCAACAATTCGTCTAGCATATCTAATTGCTTATTAATATCTTTTTCGATTGCAGAATTATCTGTTGTAAAGCTAAAAGACTTAAAAGGTATAGCTATAATTTGTTCGGTTTGGGTGTTAAAATAAGACATAGCCTTTTTAAAACGCTCTTGTATTTGGGGGTTAGATTCTGGTATTTCTTGAGGTTTAGACAAGGTTTTTAATTGACTTTTAAAGCTGTTACTAATTTTTAGCAAATCGGCCACCCCAGTTTTCATTGTATTTAATGGGGTTTCGATCTGCCCTTGTATAACCGATCTGTTTTTGTAATACAAATCTAAAATACGACCAATAGGGTATAAAAACTTATAAAAATCGAATACCTCAGCGATTAAACTTAATTGAAATTCAGATTTCGATTGATGTAATATAACATCGTTGGGCTGGTTTTCTTCGGCGTGTTTAACAAACGACAACACACTGGTATCACTAATAATTTGATGGGATTGTATTTTATTCTTCAACACTAAACCTTCCAAAGACTTGCATCGACTCAAGGCGACATACGTTTGCCCGTGCGCAAAAGCCCCTTGGGCATCAATAATGGCTTTCTCGAAAGTTAAACCTTGACTTTTATGAATAGTTATGGCCCAAGCCAACCGCAACGGCATTTGTGTGTACGACCCAATTTTATTTTCAGAAATGGCTTTAGTTTCGGCATCAACTGTGTAATTAATGTTTTCCCAAACCTCTGGTGTGGTTATAATATTAAAATCGTCGTCTGGACATTTTACAACCACCTCATCTTTATCCAACAAAATCACTTTACCAATCTTACCGTTAAAATAGCGCTTCTCTGTGGTGCTATCATTTTTAATAAACATGACTTGCGCGCCTACTTTTAAAACCAATTCTTCTTGATTAGGATAGGCATATTCTGGAAATTTCCCTTCAATAGCCGCCTTATAGGTTCGTGATTTTGTTTTAAGTTTATCAAGCTCGGCGTAATTGGTTTGCTCTGCCTTGTTGTTATGCGTTGTTAAAGCAATATAGCCGTCCTTTTCGTCGGGTATAAAATCAGGTTGATAGCATTTATTTAACTCATTGGCAGAGGCCTGTGTTAAAGTGTTGTTTCTTATTTCATTTAAAATATTAATGAATACCGGATTATCCTGTCGGTAAATATGTTTTAGTTCTACTGTAATGGCATTGGCCGCTTTATAGGCATGACTGCTAAAAAAGAAGGCATTTTCATAGTGCGGTTTAAGTAGTTGCCATTCGCTTTCTTTTACCACAGGCGCCAATTGTTGCAAATCGCCAATCATTAATAATTGCACACCGCCAAAGACCTTATTTCTGTTTTTATAACGCCTTAGCGTTTTGTCGATACCATCCAACAAATCGGCTCGAACCATACTAATTTCGTCAATAACTAAAAGATCTAAAGACTTAATAATATTGATTTTAGTTTTACTAAATTTTCTATTAAAACCAGAAGAGGCACCCACATCGGCATCAGGCAAAATAGGCCCAAAAGGCATCTGAAAAAATGAATGTATCGTCACGCCCTTAGCATTAATGGCAGCAACACCCGTTGGAGCAACCACAACCATACGTTTTAGAGATTTCATTTTTAACTGGTGTAAAAAGGTGGTTTTACCAGTACCTGCTTTCCCGGTTAAAAAGACATTTCTATCGGTATTATTCACAAAATCCCAGGCTAAATCTAATTCTTTATTTACACTCATTTATCTAAAATTTAACGGCTCATTTCTCCATATTAAACACTTTTAGTACAAAATAAGTGTGTTAAAAGACATGAAAAAAGTACTATAAATTAGGCTATATAGTCTTGCTAAAATATAATTTTTAATCAACACTATTTCAATTAACTTTTTAAAAATTGTATATTGGCTTAATGCATTTTAGAATAATTAAAATGCACTTAATGCTTATAAAATGAACCATTCAGAAAAAGAAAAATTTATGCTCGAAGCTGTAAATGCAGCACTTAAAGGCATGCAGAATAATGAAGGCGGCCCTTTTGGTTGCATAATTGTTAAAAACGGCACAATTATAGGAAGAGGGCACAACAGAGTAACTTCTACCAACGACCCCACCGCACATGCCGAAATTACAGCCATTAGAGATGCTTGCAAAAACCTAAACTCCTTTCAACTAGAAGGTTGCGAAATTTACACCTCTTGCGAGCCTTGCCCTATGTGCCTGGGATTTATTGGGCGCGACCAAATAAAGTCTATTATGGTAGCAAACATTCTGATGCTGCTAAAATTGGTTTCGATGATGCGTTTATCTACAAAGAAATCCCCTTACCCGACCATAAAAGAAGTATTCCTTTTGAACAATTGGGCAAAGACTTTGCAAAAAAACCGTTTGAAGAATGGGCAAAAAAAAGAGGACAAAACAGCTTATTAGTGCGTCTCACAGAAACGCTATTACCGCATCAAATTTAACGCTCAAAAACCCCTAAAACTTCTAACAAAGAACCCAAAATCAACTTTTACAGTTTAAAAAAATATATCCTATTTAATAATTTACAAACCAAAAATTAAATACATGTCTAAAACCTATTACGATCCAGCAGATTTAAAAAAATTTGGCAAAATTACCGAATGGAATCCAGAGCTTGGAGAAAAATTTTTCGATTACTACGGCAAAGTCTTCGAAGACGGTGCGCTAACAGCCCGCGAAAAATCGCTAATCGCACTCGCCGTATCGCACACCGAGCAATGCCCGTACTGCATCGATGCCTATACAAAAGACGGCCTGCAACGCGGCATAACAAAGGAGGAAATGATGGAGGCTCTACACGTAGGTGCAGCCATTAAAAGCGGAGCGACACTCGTGCATGGCGTACAAATGATGAACAAAGTAAACAAATTAGACGGTTAGAATTTGGGCGTTACCACAAGGGTCGGGCTCTTACTACTCGCTCCCTCCTGCGTCGGGGAGCTCAAACGGACCGTTCAATCCCTAACGCGTCAATTTGTAGTTAGTAGTCATTAGACTGTAGTAAAGTGTATGCTTGTAAAGTTTAAGTGCTTATTAAACACAGATTTAAAGAATAGAAATAATTCAACAAAAACGACTCGTTTTTTTTAACACTGTGGTTTATCCTAAGCGCAATTAAAAAGTTTAGCCCAATTAAAAATGAACAGAACGAATAAAACAGCCCTTTTTCAAATTAAAATGAACAAACCAAAAACACAATCATTACAGAAGCGCGAAAGCGAATTGGCAAACACCAACCGGCAGTTGGAAATTTTATCGAACGGCATTTTTAAGAATGGAGAACTCCCAACGTTTAAAGACAAAATTGCCGAAACTAAGCAGTTTCCGCTTCAAGCAAAAAAACTGGAAATATTACAAATAAACTTGGGTTATATGTGCAACCAAGTCTGCGAACATTGCCATGTTGATGCCGGTCCAGACCGAAAGGAAATCATGACGCGCCATACCATGCAACAGTGCTTAGACGTTATAAAAAACACGAGCGCACACACACTCGACTTAACAGGTGGCGCCCCAGAAATGAATCCCGATTTTAGATGGTTTGTAGAAGAAGCCGCTAAAGCAGGTATTAAAGATTTTATTGTGCGCTCTAACTTAACCATCATTAGAGCCAACAAAAAATATTACGATTTACCGGAGTTTTTTAAAAAACACAAGGTGCACATTGTAAGCTCAATGCCGCATTGGACCAGAGGAAAAACAGATAAACAACGTGGCGATGGTGTTTTCGACAAATCGATAACAGCATTACAACAATTAAACGCAGCAGGTTATGGCATGCCAAACAGTAATCTTAAACTCGATCTAGTTTATAATCCTTCTGGTGCCTTTTTACCTGGAGACCAATTAGCCATGGAAAAAGATTTTAAAAAGGCATTAAAAGACGATTTTAATATTCAGTTTCATAATTTATTTGCGATTACCAATTTACCAATCTCACGGTTTTTAGACTATCTAATCGCCTCAGAGAATTATGAAGATTATATGTACGCGCTCGTCGAGGCTTACAACCCAAACGCAGTTGCCAACGTAATGTGCACCAACACATTGTCTGTAAGCTGGGATGGTTTTTTATATGACTGCGATTTTAATCAGATGCTTAAATTACCAGTAAATAGCAAAGTAAAACATATTTCAGAATATAACGAGGCCTTGCTTGAAGGCAGAAACATTGTGATTTCGCAACATTGCTATGGCTGTACCGCTGGCGCAGGGAGTAGTTGCCAAGGTGTTGTGGCTTAAATTCCTACACAGGCAGGAATCTCATACTATGAAAAACATAATATTGTACATATTCGCTTTATTTTATACCTCGGGTTTCTCTCAAGAATCCCTTGCTGCGGTATTAAAAAAATACAATAAAGAACGTATTCCTTATATTGCGGTTAGTGCCTTATCAAAACAAGAAAACGCTGTTATTTTAGATTCCAGGGCATTAGCAGAGTACAACATCAGTCATTTAAAACACGCCGTTTTTGTGGGTTATGATGATTTTAATCTCAAGCAAACCATAAAAAAACTCAACAATAAACAACAAACTATAATCGTATATTGCTCCATAGGCATTCGTTCTGAAGATATTGCCGAAAAACTCAAAAAAGCCGGTTACACCAATGTTTATAATTTATACGGCGGTATTTTCGAATGGAAAAATAGGGGTTTTAAGGTATATAATTCCCAAGAACAAGAAACCGATAGCATTCATACATACAGCAAGAAATGGGGTAAATGGTTAAAAAAAGGTATTAAAATTTATGACTAAAGCACTCGTTATCGTTTTTGTAAAAAACATTAAACTAGGTAAAGTAAAAACGCGACTTGCCAAAACCATTGGTGATCAAGCGGCTTTCGAAGTCTATAGTGAACTCGTTAAAATTACCGAAAAAGCTACCCAAAACAGTGCTATAGACACGCGTATTTATTTTTCTGAAACCGTTGTCGCCTCCAAATGGCCAAACCATTACAAGGCCATCCAAAGCGGTGCAGATTTGGGTGAACGCATGAAAAACGCATTCATTAAAGGCTTTGAAGATGGCTACCAGCACATTATTTTAATAGGTTCAGACCTACCCGATATTAACACCAATCACATTACAAACGGATTGGATATATTAAAACATCATCAAGTTGTTTTTGGTCCCGCCACAGATGGTGGCTACTATTTAATTGGTATGACTAAAATGCACCCTGAACTGTTTGATAACAAACCTTGGAGCCAACCCAATTTATTAGAAGTTAGCTTAAAAGCATTACAACAAAACAAAATAAGTTACGGCTTGCTTGAACCTTTAAATGATATTGATACGTTTGAAGATTTACAAGCCTCAACATTTTACAAATCGAATATTAAATTACAACAAAAAATACAACAATTAAATGATTAAACACATTAATGAAGCCGTTGAATACCTTCAAAACAAAGGTTTTGAAACCCCAGAAATAGGCATTATTCTGGGCACAGGACTGGGAAAACTCATTAACGAAGTAGAGATATTAGCCGAGGTAAGTTACAATCACATTCCAAATTTCCCTACCGCAACCGTAGAGTTTCATAAAGGAAAACTAATTTATGGCCGCATCGCAGGAAAAAAAGTAATCGTTATGCAAGGTCGTTTTCACTTATACGAAGGCTACACACTGCAAGATGTTACTTATCCTGTTCGTGTTATGGAAAAATTAGGCATAACAACCTTGTTGGTCTCTAATGCTGCAGGTGCTATAAACCTAAACTTTAAAAAAGGGGAGCTCATGCTTATAGACGACCATATAAACCTGCAAGGAAGTTCACCTTTAGCATTTAATGGGGTTGAAAAATTAGGCGAACGCTTTACAGACATGAGTGCGCCGTATAATAAGCACATCAATGCCACTTTTAAAGCCATCGCAAAAACAAACAATATAAAATTGCACGAAGGGGTTTACGCTAGTGTTGTTGGCCCCCAATTAGAAACCCGTGCCGAATATAAAATGCTTAAAATTATGGGTGCCGATGCGGTTGGAATGAGCACGGTTCCAGAAATTATTGTGGCTAATCATTTAAAATTAAAAGCAGCAGCAATTTCGGTTTTAACCGATGAATGCGACCCAGATAATTTAAAACCCGTTAATATTTCAGAAATTATAGAAATGGCCTCAAAAGCAGAACCCAATATGATAACCTTATTTAAGGAATTGATAAAAACGCTTTAAAATTTAATCTCAGTAACAACCTGTCTGTTGCGGCGTCAACAAATGAAAAGCTAACAAATAAAAATCATGACTTGTAAATTTTTAATCTAGACATGAAAAAATTTTATAATACAGATAAACACCAAGTTTTTTAGAACATTAAATTTAGTTTGTTGCGGAGACCTCACAGGGTTTAAAAACCTATGAGGTCTTTATTACCGAAGGTATTAATAGCTTTTAGCGCTTAAAATTAATTTTTCATTTTTAACTTTTTCACATTTTAACCCTATGGACAACTATTTAGAAACCACACACAACGTTTACAAGGCAGCCGCGCTAACACCAGATGTTGGTTTATGCTGCACGACAAACCCCATTTGGGAATTACCGGGCTTAAAAATACCGAAAATCATGCAAGACATGAACTATGGTTGTGGCTCTACGGTACATGCACGCGATTTAACCAACAATCCCAAAATGCTCTATGTTGGCGTTGGTGGCGGTATGGAATTGTTGCAGTTTGCTTATTTTAATCGTCAGAAAAACGGCGTAATTGGTATTGATGCTGTTGATGAAATGCTTGAAGCCTCGCGCAAAAATTTTATTGAAGCCGAAGCACAAAACCCTTGGTTTAAATCCGATTTTATAGACCTTAAAAAAGGAGACGCCATGAATCTTCCCGTTGCCGACAACAGTATAGATGTGGCGGCACAAAATTGTTTGTTCAATATCTTTAAAGCAGCAGATTTAAAAAAAGCGATTGCCGAAATGTATCGGGTTTTAAAACCACACGGCCGTCTGGTTATGAGCGACCCAGTTTGCGAGCAACCCATGAGTGATGCCCTTCGAAATGACGACAGACTAAGAGCTTTGTGCCTAAGCGGAAGCTTACCCATTGCAGATTATGTTAAGGCCTTAACCGATGCTGGTTTTGGAACCATAGAAATTAGGGCGCGTAAACCGTATAGGATTTTAGACCCTAAAAATTATCCAACAGACGAATTAATTTATATTGAGTCTATTGAAGTCGCCGCCATTAAAGACCCTATGCCCGCAGATGGTCCTTGTGTTTTTACTGGAAAAACCGCTATTTATTATGGCGACGACGATTATTTTGACGATAAAGCAGGCCATGTTTTATTAAAAAATCAACCTTTAGCGCTGTGCGATAAAACAACGGCAGCTTTAAAAGCTTTGAATAGAGATGATATTTTCTTTTCGGAATCTACGTTTCATTACGATGGTGGCGGATGCTGTTAACACTAAAAACTTATCTTTAACTAACTGATGAGCAGGATACCATTAATTATAAATACATGAAAAACCACTTAGGCTTTTACTTAATTTGTTTGTTAACATTCTACACAAGCTCAATTAAAGGTGTTGCAACGCGACATGAAACTAATTTAGACGTATTGGAATTTTCTAAAACCGAACAATTACACCATCAAAAAGAGGAAAACGAACGTATCGTAACACATCAATTATGGGATGATTTATTACGAAAAAACGTTTCTAATCAGGGTGTAGTAAATTACAAACAGTTTAAAAAAGATTACAAAAAACTTCGCGATTATATAGAAGAACTAAGCTTTACACGTGCAAATATAAGTTTTAATGCGTTCTCTAAATCAGAAAAATTAGCCTATTGGATAAATGCCTACAATGCTTTAACTATTGATTTAATTCTAAGGCATTACCCTGTAAAAAGTATAAAAGACATAAATAATCCTTGGAAACAACGCTTATGGACATTGGGCGGAACGCCAATTGATTTAGACGAGATAGAGCATCAAATTTTACGAAAAATGAACGAACCTAGAATTCATTTCGCAATTGTTTGCGCCTCTGTTTCTTGTCCGAAACTACAAAACCAAGCCTATACCGCTTCAAATATAGAAGCACAGCTTACCAAAGCCACAAAAGAATTTCTAAGCGACCCAAGAAAAAACGCGCTTTCTAAAGACCAAGTTGAACTTTCAAAAATCTTTAAATGGTTTGCTAAAGATTTTAAGCAAAAGGGGAGTTTAATCGATTTTTTAAATCAGTATTCGGATGTAAAAATTTCCGCGAAAGCGAAAAAAACTTTTAAAAGCTTTAATTGGAATTTAAATGCATAAGCCCAAATATTAGACGCTAGTATAAGCCATGAAGCACCAAATATCTATAATAATTCCGGTTTACAACGAAGTAGCTCGTATAGGTGTTTTAATAGATTATCTTAAACAAAACGCTTCAACAGAAAATATTGCAGACCTTATTGTTGTTGATGGCGGCAGTACCGATGGTTCCCAGAATAGTATTGCTAAACTTGAAAATACGGCACTTATACCCTCTAAAAAAGGACGTGCAAAACAAATGAATTGCGGAGCAAAACAAGCAACTGGAAATATCCTTTATTTTTTACACGCCGATTCTTTTCCACCTAAACATTTTGACCAATACATTATTAAAGCCGTTGAGAACAACAACAGTGCAGGCTGTTTTATTATGCGGTTTAACAGTAAACACTGGTGGTTAAAACTTGCCGGATTTTTAACCCAATTGCCTTTTAAAAGCTGTCGTGGTGGCGACCAAAGTTTATTTGTAACCAAATCACTTTTTAACACCATTGGTGGTTTTGATGAAAGCTATAACATTTACGAAGACAACGATTTTATAAGTAAGCTTTATGCCCGAAAGCAATTTGTGGTTATTAAGAAATGGCTAACCACATCGGCTAGACATTATAATACCCATGGGGTTTGGCGTTTGCAGTATCATTTTGGAGTTATTCATTTAAAAAAATGGTTGGGTGCCTCGCCAGATAAACTGCATGCTTATTATTTAAAACATGTAAATGTTAAAAAGTAATAAATTGCACTTAACAAAATTATAAATAGTAAAAATATGTCATGTAATCGTCTATTTTTATAGAAACTTTTCAATGATATGAAAAACCTACTGCGCTTCATTTTAATTCTGTTTTATAGTTCCCAAACCCTTCAAGCCCAAGACGCTATACGTGCAAAAATTATCGATTCTACAACCCAAAAACCCATTGCTTTTGCTACGGTAGAGCTCAATAAAAATTCTGGGATTATAAGTAATGAAAACGGCGTTTTTCAGATGTATTTAAACCGAAAAACAACCGTAAACGACACGCTTTTTATTAATTGTTTAGGTTATGAAACCAAACGTATTGCGGTTCAAAAATTAACAGACAGCATTATTGTTTTAAGTGAAAAATCTATAGCATTAGACGAGGTTTTGCTTTCTAATAAAAATTATTCTGTTGAAGAAATTTTAGAGAAAATAAGCGAAAATCTTATTAATAATTACGATTTTAATTTTACAAAAAGTAGATTGTTCTACAGAGCGTCTTATACCACCAATATTCATAAAAAAGATGTGGAATTAAAAAAATCTAGCATTCCAGAATTCAACCAAGCATTTACAGATAGCGTATTACAAATAATCCCGAAAACTTCTGATTACTATATCGAAATTTTAGGCGATTTATTCCATCCAAATGCACTTGATAAAGCACATAAATTGCATATTGTTAAAGCTTCTAAACTCTATGACAAAAACAACGAGATTACCTTTAACGGCTTAGAAAAAAAGCTTAATGCTATTTTAAAAAAACGCGTAAAAAGAGATTCTTATTTTAAGATAAAATCTGGTTTTCTATTAGGGACCAAACTAGATATCGACTCTACGGCTTTCAGTAATCCTGAAGAAGACGAAGCTCTAAAAAAAAACCAAGCGATGCTAGAAGCCGAAAAAAAGAAAGCACAAGAGGAGCAAGAAGATTTTTTAAATTACAGAAAAAAAGCACTTGTTAGGTTAAAAAACAATAGTTTTATCAATGAAGATTCACCACTCAACTTTCTAGAAAAATCTAACCGTTATAATTTTGAACTTTTAGACCACCTGTTTTTAAACGGTAATTTTGTTTATAAAATAACATTTACGCCCAAACGAAAAGAGGATTTTAAAGGCGTTATTTATGTAAACACCGACGATTTCGCTATAATCCGTGTAGATTATGAGAATGTAAAACTGTTAAAAAACTTTAAACTTTTTGGTGTTTCGTTTAAAAGACATTTAGAAAAAGGCACTCTAATTTACTCAAAAAATAACATGAATAAATACGGATTAAAATATGCCGAAGCAGAAAAAGGCAATACCTTCGAAATAAAGAGACCGTTAAAAGTTATTGAGAAAAACAAACACACAAAAGGGAGAAGAAAGCAAAACGAAATTTCTACTCAAATTAATTTTATAACCTCTAATCTTTCAAAACAAGAATTGGTGGTTTTTGAGAACGAAAACATTACAGAAACCACGTTTACCAATTTTACAGAAAAAGCAAACATAAAACCCACGTATTTGCCACAATACGACCCCAAATTTTGGGAAGGTTACCAAGTTATAAAACCCAATCAAGCCATTAAGGATTTTAAAAGCATGGAAGAGTAAGCTGGCAAACCAAAACAAACGTTTGCTGAAAGCTTTAAAACTAATTTACGCCCCTTTTTCTTTTAGTTCTATCTGAACTATTGCGACAACTAAATTTCGTAATGTTGAACTTAGGTCTTTGGGCTTCATGACTTAGTACACAATACAAAATACTTGTGATAATAATGCCTTTAGAATGAATCGAGGTATCGCATTTTTACGAATAGAGATTGTTATGCCATTTTCCATTATCGAATTCAACACATCAAATTCCTACCCTCAGAAATAATGGAAGAACCTTTCTTTTTTAAAGCTCCCAACCAAAGGTGGTTTGCACTACATAATCGTAATTCCCACTTGGGTTTACAGATTGGTTATCGTAATTTACAGAAAAGCCTACTTTAATAAAAAAATCTAAGGGTAAATCGTATTTTAAATCCATATTACTATCAAAACGCCACCTTCCAGATTCGGTAATACCAGGATAAGCAATTATTCTTGCCAATAAATTAAGATCGCCAACATCGTACAAATTTAATTCTGAACCAAAGAAACCCTCGGCACTATTTAACGAACTAGAGTTCGCGTTCGAAAAACTCTCGTTATTATAAGACACTCCTGCTTGAACGCCCCAATATAACCGGTTGTTGCGTTTTAAATACTTACCCATACCCAATTTAGATACGGTACGCAATTTTAAATCTTGCTCGGTATTAGAAAGCCAATTTACCTCAGCCAATGGGAACCAATCCTTACGCAAATAATAACGGTAACTCAATGCGGCGTCAATACGTTTTACAGCATCAGTATCGTCTCTATTCGAAGAAATATCGTTATAATTTGCTTTAGAAGACCATCTTTTTGCTTGATACCCCAGAGTACTTCTTAAACTGAATTGCCTAAAATTATTAGACTTTGTAAAATTATACCCAAGCCCAATAGAAGCCGATAGCTTACTTAGAAAATCTGACTTGACCATTTGCAAAAAGACAATATCCTGGATAAAAACTTTCGCAAGGGTATCGGTTGCACTTAAAATGATAACTTCTTTCTCATTAACACTTCTTAGTTTACCATTATATCTATCGCCACGGCTTGTGTTGATTAAAAATTCAGTAGATGTAATTAGCTTTGTTACTTTATCCCATTCTATAGCAAAATCACTATCGCTATAGCTGGTTTTCATTTTTAAAACCCCTTTATTCATTCCTTTTACTTCACCGTGAATAGTATTGCCGCTTTTAACAACAAGTGTATCGTTTTGACTAAACATTATTGTAAAAGAAAGAAGAAAAAAAGTAAGAATAAGACACTTTGAACTCTTGAACATATCTATATTTTTAAATTTCTAAAATAACGATGTGTTTATTTTAACTAATGCCTCTATTGGCTAATCAATAAAAAACGACATTTAAATAAAACCTCAGCTTTTTTAATGACTTTTAATTAGAACGGTTAAAATGTACCCCAATACCAATAAAAAATCTAACTTTATCAGCATTGTTAACCCAAGACAAATCGAAATCAATAGGGCCTAAAAGTGAGTTATATGAAAACGTGCTGCCTGCCGACAATAAAAAACTTGTTTCTGTAGAGTTTGTCCACTTCCCTTTTGCAGTAAACGCATTTTTTGCAAAGTCACTAAAGCTATCAAAACCAACGGATGCTACATTTACATGGGGTTTAATATACACTCTATTAAGCGCATGAATTTGCACACCTAAATTTAGCTTAAGGAACTGATTTACGCCCAACTCCCCTTGTTTTAAGCCAGGAAAAACAAAACTCTCCATTCTAGGATTATGTAAATTTCCGCCTAAAAAATATTTCGAATTCAACCCATAATCTGAGAACGAAATATCATTATTCCGCAAGGTATCTTCAAAAATAAAATATCCAGAAGCTCCAAAAATCGCAGTAGTTCTTTGTGAAAGTGGTATATTTTTTTGATAATCGATTCCAAATCGTATAAAATTATTTGTCGATCCATTAAGATTAGGGAAGGTGTTATCTGAAGCACTCATTCTCACGTCATTTCTTAGAGATCTACCCAAATAGCTCTTTAAAATAGTACCCCGTATTGGAAAAAACACGGCATTTGTACTATTATAATGGTATTGTGCATACAACTCGGTGTTATTATTGCTGTATTTTCTTATTTTAAAGATGTTATCATTAATATCTGGGTCGGTGGTTGGTTTAAAGTTGGTATTGTGATGCTTTAAACCAAAACCCACATAACTTCTTAGAGAACTTAAATTTCTATTAATTTGAAAATCGAAGGCATGGTAACGGTATTTAAAATCATCAACATACTTACCGCCAACAAAAACTTTTTGTCTAAGCTGTTGCACGAAGGCCTCAGATCGCCACCACCAATTACGATCTAAACCAAAATTTTTTTGATGCTGTACACGAAGCTTTGGCTGCTCAGAGATATCAATGGTAGCCAACGTTCTTGATGCATTGCCAATTATATTTCTTCCCGTATAATTTAAAATTAAACCCACACCATAATCGCCATCATAGTGTAATGAACCTTTTACTTGATGTTTAGACCTTTCAAAACCTTTAATTTCTATGCCAAGTCTATTATCTTCAAATAAGATAGGTGTGTAAGTAATGTGATTAAAAATAGTGGTTCCCATAGCTCTATTAACACCATCTAACACATCTTCTGGGGTGTAAGCTTTATTTGGAAAAATAGCTGTGCGTGCTTTCACCAAAGCTAAATTTGTTTTACTCATACCTTTATATATTACGGTATCTAAAACAAATTCATTAGGCGCATCGGGCAATTGGTGCGTGCGTTGTTTAAACTTTTTTAACTGTCTTGACAGTGCAGCCAAAGTATCTAAATTCTGTTGTACAGCCTTTTTACCTTGTTCATAAATAGCATCAGCTTTGGTGAAATCGCCTGTAGAATAGGTCAAATTAGGCGTGTGTTCAATCAAAATATCACAAAGCGCACGGTTTTCAGGGTGCTTAAGGTTGCTATTTATCATACCGGCCTGAAAAAGTAAACTGGCAAAATTATTTAATTTTTCTTTACTTACCATCCCACTACCTACATCGCTGCCAATTATAATATCTGCACCCAAATCTTTTGCCACATCAACAGGGAAATTATTTAACAAGCCGCCATCAACCAAAAGGGTATCTTCATAAGGCACCGCTCTAAAAATCCCAGGAATAGACATACTTGCCCGCATAGCTAAAGACAAAGACCCACGATCTAAAACCACTTCTTTACCGTTTACAATATCGGTTGCTATGGCTCGAAAAGGAATGCTTAAATCATCAAAATCGTCTACATTATAAACAGGAAAAGTGAGTGACGCTATAAACCCTCTTAAATTCTGATCGTTAACCAAGAAACTACCTGGTTTTAATTTCCCATCGGCCCAATTAAGCTCTACTAAATAACGACTAAACTCCGATTTTTCTTCAACACTTACTTTCGATAATGCTGTTCCGCCTCCAATCAATTCATTCCAGTTGGCTTGTTTGGCAATATTGGCAATACGATTACCAGAATACCCCACAGCATATAGAGCCCCAACAATACTACCCATACTGTTACCTACAACCAAATCTGGCACTATCCCCAAAGAATCAAGTGCTTGCAAAACAGGAATATGCGCCACACCCTTAGCTCCACCACCACTTAACACCAAAGCCACTTTAGGCTTCTTTTCTTGCGATTGTAAAACTTGAGGCGCTATGAAAAGGAATAAAAGTATTAATACCGCTAAGCGTTTATAAATGTTCATTATTTTAAATGGCTAAATATTTGAAATTTATGCAGCTCTCCAAGCTACAAAAGAGAAACGGCTTTATAAAAAACCATGACAAAGCGTTTACCCGATAGATTCTCTGGTTTTTTTTAACAAATATAGCGGTTTTAGCCATACTTTTAAAGGCAGAAGCTTGAACAATAACTTGGTTCAACTAAAACATATTCAGTTTGAAATCACTACAAAGCTTTATTTAGGAAAGCTAAACATTTAAAGGGAATTAAAAAATTATTTATTTAGTTTACAGGAGATCAATAACCAATGGAGAGCTGTAATAACAAATGTATACTTTTATATCGGTCGTAATCAACATTATGTTATATTGTACTTTTAAATTTTCTTTTGAAACAAATTTGTTTTAATAACCGCAAGCTTTTAAAAAAATAAACACAGAGTTATATGGATTGGATTTTACTCGGAGAAATCGCCTACATACTCATAATGGTAGCCGTAATTTTTAGAGTGCTTATTGATACGCGTAGTTCTACAAAAGCACTAGCTTATATTTTATTTATTGTTTTTGTGCCTTTTATTGGGATGATTTTTTATTTATCGTTTGGTATTAACTACAGAAAGCAAAAGCTATACAGCAAAAAAATAGTTGAAGACGAGCCCCTTAGGCAACGCATTAGAGCTAAAATGAATTCGTATTCTGAGGCTGTAAGTAATTCTGGTTTAATTGGAAAAAATAGACACGCCTTGGTCGAGTTTATTCGCCGAGCAGGTACGAGTCCGCTAACAGCAAATAACGAGGTGAAACTATTAGTAAATGGCGAAGAGAAATTTCCAGAATTACTAAAAGCTATTGAAAATGCTAAGCATCACATTCATATTGAATATTACATTTATGAAGATGATTTTACTGGAAATCAAGTTGCCGATTTACTTATAAAAAAGGTAAAACAAGGCGTTGAAGTCCGTTTCATGTACGATGATTTTGGAAGCCACAGCCTGGGCTCTTCCTTTATTAAAAAACTACGAGACGCTGGGGTACAAACCGCACCTTTTTATAAAATAAAATGGTATGCTTTAGCTAGCCGACTTAATTATAGAAACCATAGAAAAATTATAATTATCGATGGCCTAATTGGTTTTGTGGGCGGTATTAATATGTGTGACAAATACAGAAACGACCTAAATAAAAAAGAGCATTTGTTTTGGCGCGACACACATCTCATGCTTAATGGTCAATCTACGGCCTACTTACAATATTTATTCATGTGCGACTGGAATTTTTGTAGCACGGAAAAAATGTTTTTTAATACCATCTATTTCCCAGACCACACCAACCAAAAAACATTTACAAATGAAGTGGTTCAAATCGTTGCCTCTGGACCAGACAGCAAACAGCCCGTAATCTTCTACTCGTTACTTAAAGCCATAAGTTCTGCAAGAAAGCGCATTTATATAACAAGCCCCTATTTTATACCGGGAGAAAGTTTGATGGATGCCTTGATTTTGGCCATTCAAGGGGGATTAGATGTTAAAATCCTTATACCTGGGGTTTCAGATTCTAAAACAGTAAATTCTGCGGCAAGCGCGTATTACACAGAATTATTGAGATACGGTGCTAAAATTTATACCTACAAAAAAGGATTTGTACATGCAAAAACTATGATTGTTGATGATGATTTAGCCATTGTAGGCTCTGCAAATATGGATTACAGAAGTTTCGATTTAAATTTCGAGGTGAACGCTATGGTTTATAGTAAAAATGTAGCTGGGCAACTTATCGAGGTTTTTGAAAAAGACCTTCAAGACTCCGAACTAATTGATGCACAATCGTGGTTAGACAGACCAAAATACATCCATCTTTGGGAGAGATTTGTTCGCCTACTCTCCCCTTTCTTATAACACGGTATTCTATTATTTGATAACACTAGTGTCCGATTAAAAATATTAAAATGCTGTCCATCCTTTTAAAATTAAGAACTTTGCACGTTTTTTAAAATGTCACCTTGCTTATTTGAAATAATTATTAAGATTTAAAGGAACTATTATGTTAATTTAAAGTACTTCGGTTTATCAGTTAGTTAGAATCAAGTCTTGGTTCTTATGTCTATTAGCGAAGCGGTCTTATGTCTTTTGTCGGACATTAATGATTTGATAATATACTTTTTGGCTATCCATAACATTTGCTTTTAAAAAAGATACTTGTCGGTTTGTTTCATTAAACCACATAAAACTGAAGTTTAACAAAAACTTAACCGTTAAAGGTTCGGTATGTTACGAACAAAGCATATATTAGTTGTTCGTACCAATAATAAACATGGACGTTTTTACCCCTAGCTTTCGAATGATTGTATAAAAAATTATGTCATACTCATAGACTAAAAAACAGGCTTAGCTCATGATTAAGCCAGTCTTAGAACTAACCGATACCAAATTAACACGACGACATTTCAAAATTAAATTGGTATTAAATAAAAAAATAAAAATAAGGTTAAGCCTTAAACATTTTAATAATCGCATACAAATTAAATACCATGAAACATCCATAACTAATACTTGATACCCAAGGAAAATGATTAAATGGATGTCGCATGTGACCGATGAAAAAACAATAAATATAAACACATGAAAACTAAAATAACAACACTAGCAATTGTAGCCTTAACCATTATGAGCTGCAACAATTCAAAAAAAACGAATACAGAAACATCTTCAGAAAAAACTGAAACCCCAATTGAAAATAAAACCGCCTCTCATACTACAACTATTGAGAACACAAAATGGATTATCACCACTTTAAATGGTGGCGATATGAGTGATAGAGAGGCCAATGGTCAAGAGATTTATTTTATACTCGATTCTAAAACAAACCGCATAAGCGGAAACTCAGGTTGTAATATTTTTACTGGAACATACGCCTTAAACGATGATAATCAAATTTCGTTTTCAAAATTAGGGGCTACCAAAATGATGTGTCCTGATGCCAAAATTAACGAATCCTTAATTCTTAGTGTTTTTGAAAACGCCAACCATTACAGCATCACTAATGGCATACTAGCTTTAAAAAAAGCCGAAAACGCACCTTTAGCAGAATTTAAAAAGATTAAAGTAGTCGATGAGCCTATTGTTGAAAAATATTGGAAGTTAAAAACACTAGAAGGCAAAGCGATTACTATGGCAGAAAACCAAGAGCAAGAAATTTATTTAATATTAAAATCAAAAGACAATAATTTTACTGGTTTTGCCGGTTGTAACAACTTTTCTGGGAGCTATACTTTAGAGGAAGGTAACAGAATTCGTTTTGATAAAAATATAGCGGTTACTATGAAAGCTTGCCCAGATGTTGCTATTAATGAATCTGAATTTTTAAAGATTTTTGAACTTGTAGACAACTATACTATAAACGACGATGTATTATCCCTAAATGTAGGCAAAAGAGCTCCACTAGCAGTGTTTGAAGCCGTTTATTTTTAGAATACAACTCGTTTAACTTCATCACTTTTTAAAACATAATACTATGAAATCTATATTTTTTAAACCCATTAGAGACAGCATTAAATATTGGTATGTTCCTTTAATTATTGGGCTGTTTTTTATTGTTGTAAGCGTTATCGCGTTTACCTCACCCGAACGCTCGCTACTCACCTTATCTATTTTATTTGCCTTATCATTTCTATTAAGTGGAATCTCGGAAGTTGTGTTTTCACTAATGAACAGAAATCGTATGGAAAATTGGGGTTGGTCGCTTGCCTTTGGCATCATCACCCTAATTCTTGGTATCTCATTACTTATGCATCCCAACTTGTCTTTAGGTATATTGGCATTTTATATCGGTATTGTTATTCTTTTTAGATCGGTTGCTGCCTTTAGTTTTGCCCTAGATCTTAAACGCTACGGGAGTAAAAAATGGGGTAGCCTATTGGCTTTGGGCATAATAGGCGCTATATTCTCTTTCATTCTTATTTTAAACCCTGTTTTTACTGGTATGAGCATTGTAGTTCTCGTGGCACTAAGCTTCCTGTTTGCTGGGCTATTTAGTATTTCGTTGTCTTTACAACTACGAAAAATCCACAAATCATCTAAATCCATTTCTTCAGAATTAAAAAAACGTTACGACGATATTATGGAAGAAATTCTTGATGAATTAGACGATTAAATCCCATGTATAAAGCCAACCTGAAATGAAAAAATCAATAGTCATGCTATGTGTTTTAACTGCTGTTTTTAGTTGTAGAGACAATAAAAATCAAGCTGAAGATAATACAACCACCGAAACTACGCAGTTATTCTTTAATGGCGATATTATCACCATGGATTCTGAAAAACCAGAATATGCTGAAGCTTTAGTTGAAAAAAACGGTAACATCGTTTTTGTAGGACGTAAAACCCAAGCCGAAGCCAAACATAGCGATGCCAAAAAAATTAACCTTAACGGAAAAACCTTACTACCGGGTTTTATAGATCCTCACAGCCACTTTGCTATGGTGTCGAACACCATGGGTCAAGTCAATTTAAACTCAGAACCTGTTGGAACAATTACTAATATTAACGATATTTTAGAACGTTTAAAACAATATAAAGAAGAAGAAAACATTCCAGATGGCGAATGGATTTTTGGTTGGGGATATGATGATGGTCAATTGGCCGAGAAACGCCATCCTACAAAAAACGACATTGATAAAATATTACCAAACAATCCAGTTTATCTGCAGCATACCAGCGGGCACATGGGCGTTGCCAATGCATTAGCACTCGAATTCTTTGAAGTTTCCAAAGATACTAAGAGTCCAGAAGGTGGTACGATTGATCGTTTTCCTAATTCGGAAGAACCAACGGGTCTAGTTCAAGAAACAGCCATGTATCCCTTTGTAGGTTTTATGCTAGAAAAATTAGCTTCAAAACAAGAAGCATTTTTCGATACGACACAAAATTATTATGCTTCAAATGGTATTACCACAGCACATGATGGTATGACCGATAGAAACACCATACGCTTCTTTCAATCGCAAGCCGATGCTGGAAAATTTAAAATTGATTTGGTGGCATTGGCAGGTTATGCCGAATTGGAATCCAACTTAAAGGATTCCACGCTTCAATTTAAAACCTATAAAAACGGCTTTAAGGTACAAGGCACAAAAATAGTTGCAGATGGGTCTCCACAAGGGAAAACGGCCTATTTCACAAAACCTTATTTAACCGAAGTGCCCGGTTGCTTTAACTATTGTAGAGGTTTACCTAGTTTAACGCAAGAAACCCTAAACAACTTATTTTTAAAAGCCTACAAAGCCAACAATCAATTATTCGTGCACTGTAACGGTGATGCCACCATAGACATGATTTTTAATGCGCACCAAAACGCCAGTAAAGTATTAAATGAGCCACTAAATAAAGACCGAAGAACCATCATTATTCATGCGCAATTCCCAAGACCAGAGCAATTAGAAATGTTTGTAGACTACAAAATGGAACCTTCGTTTTTTACCAACCATGCCTATTTTTGGGGTGACGTGCATTTGGAGAATTTAGGTAAAGAAAGGGCAGAGTTTTTAAGTCCTCTGGTAAGTGCCACACGCTTAGGCTTAAAACCTACCAACCATTCTGATGCTACGGTAACCCCAATCGATCCTATTTTTACACTATGGACTGCTGTAAATCGAGTGTCACGATCGGGTGTAATTATTGGAGCAGACGAAAGAGCCACACCTTATCAAGCCCTTCAAGCCATTACTGTAAATGCGGCTTACGAATTATTTGACGAGCATTTAAAAGGCACTTTAAGCGTGGGCAAGCTAGCAGATTTTGTGATATTGGATAAAAACCCTCTAAAAGTAGAACCCATGACAATTAAAGATATTCAGGTTTTAGAAACTTTTAAAGAAGGAAAAAGCGTATTCAAACAATAGTGTTTTAACGAGATAAGCATGAACATATCAAATTTATTTAACCTAAAAGGAAAGACTGCTATTGTAACCGGTGGCGCAAACGGCATAGGAAAGGCAACCGCTATAATTCTAGCACAACACGGTGCAAACATAGCTATTGGAGATTTTAATATAGAAGATGCAAAAGTAACCGCACAAGACATTGAGGCTTTAGGAGTAAAAGTGATTGCTGTAGCTTGTAATGTATTAAAAGATGAAGATTTAGTTAATTTGGTTGACACCACAGTTAAAGAATTAGGCGGTGTCCATATTTTAATCAATAACGCTGGTGGCGGTGGTGGCGGTAGAGAAAATCCTTTTAAAATTTCGATAGATGATATTAAACGCGATTACGAATTGAACGTATTTAGCGGTTGGCGATTATGCCAATTAGTCGTACCACACATGAAAAAAGCTGGCTATGGCTCTATTGTGTTTACTACATCGATATCTAGTATAAACAAAAGCCCTAATATGAGTGGTTACGCGGGGTCTAAGGCAGCTGTAAACCACACAGTAGCCAATTTGGCTCACGATTTTGGCCCCGAAGTACGCATTAATGCTGTTGGCCCAGGAGCCACACGAACAGCATCACTTGAAAGTGTCTTAACTCCTGAAATAGAGGAAACCATGTTAAAGCACACACCAATTAAACGCTTAGGTAAAGCTGAAGATATAGCAGGCGCTATGCTCTATTTTGCATCCCCAATTTCTGAGTGGGTTAGTGGACAAACTATTTTTGTAAATGGTGGCGGAGAACAAACCTTAGAATAAATTGAAAAAAAAGTTTCAATTACACATCAAAAAACAAACCTGTTAAGTCCTTTGAGTCAAGTTCATGACTTAATAGGTTTGTTTTTATAAACGGTATCACTTAAAAATGCACTAAATAATATTAGAACACCCCAATAAATACGTACTCTAACAAAAAAATAAATTATGTCTTTTTATTCGTATTCAGGTCTTTAATTAAGTTAGATACCACATATAAAATCATAAGGGTGGCAACGCCAATACTAGTCCACATAAACCAAGACTGCTGCCAAAAAGAAGGACTTTTTAAGGTTTCTTGCTCTGGCTGCTTGTAAACTATTTCAGTAATTTTCGCAATGGGGAGCTCGCTTTTTGATGCGGTTGTAACCTCATAAAGATCATAGTTAGGGAAATTTAAATTTGTATTTCCTGCCGTTACTTTATAGAGCTCATTTTTCTTTAGAGCGGCAATTAAATAAACTGGTTTTTGCATAAAATCGATGCGCTTAATATCCAGTTTTGGGTTATCCTTATTATCAATTTCTAAATAGAGCTCCTGTTCGTAAACGCTGGGAATATCAAAAATGAGAGCCCCATCAGAACGTATAGAAAACCGGGCTAATGTATGGCGGTAGGTTTCCATCTTACGTTTTACTTCGCGCTGCTTCAAGGTATATAAAACAGCATTTCTATTGTAAAGACTGGGAGCGTCGATATCAATTTTAATCTGGTTAACAACCTCCTTTCGCTTAAAACGAATATGCATTTGGGTTGTCTTGTCTTTTTCTAAAAACTCAAGACCTTCAACTGGAATATTCTCCATCATTACCGGCACAGTACTTATTGTTTGGGTATGTGCAGTTCCTATCTTTAAAAGGTTAATAGGTAACGAATATCTGTCATCGAATACAATTTTTATGAATTGATAAGAGCATAACGGAAAGGAAATGTCTTTATAAACACTGGTTTGCGACGAATGGTTTAATTGATTTAATTGCCCATTATTAACAATGCCAAACCAGTTTTTTTGATTGTGACTACCTTCCAAACGATAATTTTTACTGCCTTGGTAATTTGCAACTAACAACACCACGCTTTCTATGGTTTTAAGCGGATTTTTAAAAACATAGGTCGAACTGGTATCTGCCTCTCTAGTTTTTGAAACGATAACAAATTCTTCGAAATCTGAAATTTGGGTGCTTGTGTAGTCGGCTCCAGGCTGAATAAAATAAGGCACCTCATGGCCTTTAGCGTCTTTAATTCTCAAATCACGTAAATCACGACTGGCATAAGAGCGCATGTTTTGTGGGATTTGTATGCGGTGTAAACCATCTGTTTCAACAGGAGCTATACGACCCGTAACCATAGTAGATTGCGCAAATAATAGTCCTCCAAAAAGGAATATAAAAAGTTTAATTGGTTTTATCATGTTCATTTTTTTTATCCTCGTCAATGACCAAGGTTTTGATTTTTTGATACACAAAAGAAATAATTAATACCAGAACACCTAGTAGAATAAATGCTATAATTTTACCCGTTTCAGACACATTACTTATATCATAAACAAATAATTTTACGATGGTTAAACCTAAAAGTGTTAAGGCAATAATACGCAGTTGTTTCACTTGTTTTTTAATACCTAAAATTAACAGTACAAATGCCAACACACCCCATAAAATAGGAAGCCCTGTTTTTATTATTTTATACTTAGCCGGATAGGTTAAATCAATAACAGCGTCGTTTGAGCTAACAAACTCATCAGGATTTACAGAAAAACTCATAATATGAAGACCCTGTAAAATCACTTCATTACTTAAGGCATAAACTACGGTGAAAACCGCAAACCAAATTGAGAATTTATTTTGAAACAACCCAAAATTAGGGGCTCGTTTATTGATTTTGTAAAGCAAATACCAAAAATAAACAACAAGCATAAAAGACAGCAAATGCAAATAATAAGCGAGTGTATTGCCAACATTATCTAAAACGTAATCTTGAAACTGAAAACGCGGTAAATTGAAAGAGACATAGGTAAACACCAGAATATTAAAAACTGCAAAAATATTTATAATCAGATGGTTTAAAGTGCTTTTGTAACGATCTAAAACGAAGCATAAAACGGCAGTAAACACCAAATGATACACCATAAAAACAGCTAAAAATTCGACAAAACTAAAATAGGCATTGGCCTGATAGGCAACCTCGGCAAACCCCACAAAATAACCCGTTATTACTGCCAGAACTGTGCTTAGCTTTCTATATATCTTAGGGTTAAATGTAAGACCAAATTTTGTTAATTTATTGGTTTCATGTCGCAGTAATAAGCCTACGCTTACAAACGACGCCACCACAAATACACCACCAATAAAAATAGGGTTAAATACTACAGTGAGTGGTGCTTGTTTGAAAACATAACTTGGCCAATCCATTAACAGGCTAATAAGCATTAAAAACTGCACAATAACAGCCGCAAAGCGATAGCTTTTTATTTTAGATTTTTGTGCCAACCACATTAACAACACGGCTTCTACAGCCCAGAAAATAGTAATGTTATTTCCAGAGAACTGAACAGGAATGGCCAATGTAATAAACGTTAAGGTTAAACCAATTAGAAGATAAACAGCTATTTTATCTAAGCCATATTTCTTGTATAAGAACAGTGCATACCCCAAATTTAACAAAGCTAAAAACACTGTGAAAAGGCCTGATAAATTGGGTTTAAATTCTGATAACACCAGCATCCCAACACCATAAAACACAAAATTATTTAAGCTAAGCATGACTAGTTGCACTTTAGAAAAACGAGCCTTAGTGCGCAAATTGTTTATAATGGTGGTCATTATAAAAATGATATAAAAAACAAAACCAAAAACCAGCGCACCGATGTGATTTGGAGATTCAAGGTAAACATCGTTAAACACCCAAGCCCCAAATAAAAGCGTTGTAAATACAAAAGCAAGTATTTGTAGTACATGCCATTTTTTAAAATAAGCTAAGGTTAAAATTCCAATATCCAAAATAGCGATATAAGTAAATAATACTAAATAGTTACCACTACCGCTACTTATCATAAAAGGCACTAAAAACCCACCAATTAAAGATAATATAGCAAGCTCCATACGGTTGTATGATAAAGAAATCAAACAACTAAAAGCAGTTATCACCACCATAATTGCAAAGGCGACTTGTTGCCCAAACAACTGGTACTCGTGGTAAGCTATAGCAATGGTAAAATAAAAAATAGCAATGGCGCCTGCAACCAAAACTGAACTAAATGGGGCATATTTTTTTCTTAACCTGTGCGCTATAAACAACACTAGACTACCTGCCAAAATACCAATACCCACCCGAGCAGGTTCGTTTATCCAATCTTTATCTATGGCATATTTCACAAAATAACTAATCCCTAAAACTAAAATGAGAATACCAATTTTATTAATTAAATTTTCTCCAATAAACTTTTCAAGGTCCGGGTTTTTTTGCTTGAAACGCTGCCAAACACCAACACGTGGCGTTTCTTTTATCTTATTAGTAGGCTCTGCTTGTGCAGCCGATTTGGAAAAAGACACCACTTTTATAGGTTCTACAGGTTCTTGCACGTCTTCTTCAGCTTCTTTTTCGTCTATTTTTTCATCTTCAATTTTAATTGGTTCACTAACTTTTATAGGCGGTGTTTCTAAAGTGATTTCTGGTGCAGCAGAGCTAGATTCTTCGGCATCTTCAGCTTCAATATCTTTTTCAAGCGTTTTCTCTTCCTCTTTTGATACCGTTAAAAGTTGATTTAACTTCTCATGTAATTTATTCAATTCATTTTTCAAATGAAGGCGTTCTTTAGCCGATCGTGAATTTTGAATAATTAATAAAATTATTATTACTATAGATAAAAGAAATTCCATAAATAGGTTTTGTTAACTGAATAGGTTCTCGAGATCTTTTAATTAAAAATTTCAGCAACTTACTCAAGCGATTACGAAGTGAAAATAGGATTTAATTTAATACCTCAAGGGTATTATTACAGTTTTTCGTTAAACAGAAAAGAATCTTAAGTAACTCATACTCTATTTAATTTTCTACAACCATCTAAAAAGCAACTGCGCGCAAACCCTTAAAATAAAACTCCAAACTCAGGTTTAACTTATTGTTTAATTTTTTATAAAATTAAAAACAATGAGTTGACCATTCATCCCTTTAAACAACCGCATTACACTCCCTTTAAACAGGGATGTTTTTTTGTAATATTAAGGTGTTATACCTAATAAACGATACGACATTTCAAAATTAAATTGGTAGTATTTGTAAAACTAATCGTTTATTGTGATTTTTCACTGAAAACCGTGACAACTTAAATTTCAAGTTGTACTACTATTACATTTGTGAATATAAACTGTTTAAGATTTTCTATTTTTGTTTTGAAACACATGATAAGCTTGGGTAAAATACATCTTCTTTTTTTGGGGTTTTGCTTTTTAGTTGGGTTTTCTCAGGAAAAACAATACAGCTTTAAGGCTTTTGGTGTTACCCCCGAAGTTGTTCCGACGGCATTGTATAAAAAGCTTCAAAATGCGTCGAACATTAACGAACGTATCACATATCTGGATGAGATTGCACAAGTATTCTTAACCTCTGGAAACGCAGACTCCTTAATACATTACAGTCAAAGACTAAAAAGAGCGCTTGTTTTAACAAGACCTCAAGACACCACGTCTAACATCTATAAGTTTAAAGCGCTGTTTTACCAGGGCATTGGTGCTCAAAAAATAGGATTCATGGACAAGGCTATTTCTAGCTTCATTGAAGGTATTGAGGCCACCAACACTCACACGTATTTTAATACCGCCTTTAAATTAGAATTAGCGCAAACTTATCTTTTAAAAGGCAATCCAGAAAAAGTTAAACCCATTATTGATGAGCTTGAGATTTCTAAAAAACATCCCGAGCTGTATCTGAGATATTTAGTTCTATTAAGCGGGTACCAAATATTTATTAACGATTTTAATTCGGCACAAACCACTATTAGCAACGGGCTTTCTGAAAATTTTATAGAAGAGTATTTTAAAGCGAAACTTCAATTGCAACTACAACTGGCAGAGATTAAATTTAAGCAAAACGACTTTAAACAGTCCATTGCCATGAGTACAGCCATAAAAGATCAAGCCCTACAACAAGGTATTTTTGATGTGTATATCGCAGCCGTACTTAATGAAGGTCGATGTTATGTTTTTCTAAAAGACTACCAAATCGCAGAAATCGCATTAAACACCGCGTATGTTAACGCCTTACAATGGCACAGATTAGAGCTAAAACAAAAGATTATTAAAGCACTGGTGCAGCTCTACAATACAAAAGGCGATTATAAAAACGCCTTTAACTTGATGACGCAATATCAAGCTGTAAATAATACGATTGCCGAAAATCAAAACCAGCTTTTGGTTAGTGATTTAGAACTAAAATACGAAACTCTAAAAAAAGAAAAAGAAATTGATAAATTACGAGAAGACCAATTGGTGAAACAAGCCGAAATTGAACGACAAAAAACCATAAAGTTTGCTTTTTTAATAGGATTTTTAATCATTCTTATTCCCGTTATTTTATTACTCGTGGTGTATTATCAAAAACTACAAGCGCAAAGTTTACTAAATACCCAAAAGGAAGCTATAAATAAACAAGAAGTAAAAGCTTTAATGCAATCTCAAGAATTAACTTTGGTGAAAAACACCATTTCTGTACAGCGAAAAGAACGCGATAGGATTGCTAGAGAGCTACACGACAGTATTGGAGGAAATCTTGCGGCCATAAAATTAAAAATGAATAACCTCGGTGATTCACATCCCGACTTTAAAAAAATACTACAACAATTGGATGCGACTTACGACCAAGTTAGAGAGATTTCACACAGCTTAATCCCCAAAGAATTCGAAAACTCCAGCTTTACCGAACTTATTGATAATTATATACAAAATTTCAGTCAAGACCCATCGGTGAATTTAAGGTTTAATGCTTATCCAGATGAGGCCATAAATAATTTAGAGACTCACTTTCGATTAGCTCTATTCAATATTCTAAAAGAGTTAATCACCAATGCCTTTAAGCATGCACAGGCTTCAGAAATAGAAATACAACTCACATTAATCTCTGAGGATAATAGTATTGAGCTTATTTACGAAGATGATGGTGTAGGTTTTAACGTGAATAAAACGAACAAAGGTATGGGCTTGAGTAATTTAGAAAAACGCGTTAAAGCACTTCAGGGTAGTTTTTCTATAAATTCGGCTATTAATCGAGGCACAGTAATAACCATAAGCATCCCACAATAGATTTATTATGAAACATCCATATCTAAAACTTGATACCCAAGGAAATGATTACATGGATGTCGCATGAGACCGATGAAAAAACAATACATATAAACACATGAAACAACCATCTTTTACAATAATAATTGCCGACGACCATACCATGTTTTTAGATGGTTTAAGAAGTATTCTTGCCCAGGAAGAGCATATAAATATAGAACTTACTGCTAAAACTGGAGCACAAGTAATTAAGTACTTACGAATTAATACCAATCTAAAAATTGATTTGGTAATTACCGACATTAATATGCCCGAAATGGATGGTGTCGATTTAAATGCCGCGATAAAAGAAGAATTTCCTGAAACAAAAACCTTGGTTGTTAGTATGCTAGAAGACCCCAAAAAAATTAAAGCACTAACTGAAGCCAATGTTAACGGCTACTTGTCTAAAAACGCCGAAAAACAAGAACTTTTAAAGGCCATTAAAACGATTTTAAATGGTGAAAATTACTTCTCGCCCCGCATCAAACAAGTGCTTATGGAAGCCATGTTTACTGAAAAATCTAAGCCTACAATTGCTTTAACAAAACGTGAAAAACAAGTGCTTAAACTTATTGCTCAAGAGTATACTACACAGGAAATCGCAGACGAATTATTTTTGAGCAAACACACCATTGAAAGCTACCGCAAAAATTTAATCTCTAAGCTGGAGGTCCGCAATCTTGCCGGTCTCACCCGTTATGCCGTAGAGCAAGGTTTACTCGAATAAGGTTTACCACCCTGAAAACAGGGTGTATATTTTCACTATTTATAGTCTAATCTTTAAGCAGTAAGGCGCATAAATTTGTATCATATTAATCTTTTAAAACTTAGATATTATGATTTACGGAATTTTATTAATCCTTTTAAGCATTATTGCAGTACCATCACTTATTTTATCAAAAAAGCCAAACGCGCAAGAATTGTTAGATAAAATAGCACCATACCAAGGCTGGATTGGTTTAGTCTTTTGTTTTTTAGGTATTTGGGGTATCATCTCTGCCTTTTTAAATATGGGATGGATCACGACTGCTCCCATTTGGTGGATTACTCTATTAGCTGGTAGTTTTGTGCAGGCCACCTTAGGCTTTATGTTAGGCTTCGGCTTAATTAACGATTTAATTTTAAGCAAAAATGAGACGGCAAAAGAAAAAGCAGTCGAGATGAGAGCAAAACTTGCACCAAAACAAGGAAAACTAGGCATTTTAGGCTTAATTGTTGGCGCTTGGATGATTGCTGCTTCGTTTATATTTACTCTAACTTAAATCAATTTATTATGAAACATTTTATAATGGTATTTATGTTTTGTCTGGCCTATGTAAGTAGCTCACAGAATATTTGTAATCAAGATGCAACCATAACTGTTTATGGCTCGGCGCATCCTACCGTTGCATCGGTTAAATACAAAACCGATATAACACTATCTCTAGAAAATGATTACTACTCAAATAACCCTTGTACCACTCTAGAAGAGTTAAAAACTAAATATTTTACTGAGGTAAAAAAACAAGGCATTGACATCTCGAAATTTGAAAACGACGATTTGGGCTATGCTGCACTCGGATACAGAAAATCAGGAACAATACTAAGATTTACGACCCACGACAAAGAAGAAATATTAAAGCTTAACAAGATTAAAATGGGGCAAGTTAGATCGTCTTACGTACAAATGAAAACCGAGATGGACGATACCCAACTTGAAGAAACGCTTCAGGCGGCTCTTAAAGACGCTGAAAAAAATGCACAGCTTATGGCCAAAGCAGCTGGAAAAACAATAGAAGGCTTGCACGCTATATCCAGTTTCGATCTTGGTAGAAAAACATTCTGGCAATCAATAAACAGCACACCAACAAAACTAAGGGTAACTGCTGTTTACAAACTAAAAGAATAAGCATTACATCTCTTTTTGTTAGTTAAGATAAAGTCTGTTACAGCTCTTATGAAGGATGTGCACAGACTTTATAACTTTTATTTAACATAACAGCCCTTCACTTCTTAACACAATTCTTCTCGGTATTTATTATCTTGCAACACACTTAAAAACTACTTATTAATTGTTAAACTACAGCTTTTAAATGTAAATAAAAAACAATCTAGAAGTGTAATCTACAAGACCAATGCATACCGCTATAAAAAACATCCATTTTATTCTTTTTTTTATGCTTTGTAGCCTTTCTATGGCTCAAGAACATGAGGTTGAAATCTTCGGAACCATAGTTGAAGAAGAAACTGGCCAAGCCGTACCTTACGCTACCGTAGTAGTCTATAAAAATGGTAGTAAAGAAATCGTTTCTGGTGCAACATCCGATGATAACGGAAATTTCTCGTTATACACCAAGGCTTCAGATTTTTATGTTGAAATTAGCTTCATGGGTTACAAAACAAAAGTTCTAAACAATTTATCTGCAGTAAATAATAAAATTAATCTAGGGGTAATTAGTTTGTCTCAAGACAATTTAGCTCTGGAAGAAGTGGTGGTTACTGGCGAAGTATCAAAAACAGTTTTTAAACTAGATAAACGAGTTTTTAATGTGGGTAGCGATATAAGCAGTACTGGCGCAAGTGCACTGGAGGTGCTTGGTAATGTGCCCTCTGTAAATGTTAGTATTGAAGGTGAAATTAGTTTACGCGGAAGCACAGGTGTACAAATATTAATTAACGGAAAACCCTCTGTTTTAGCCGACGAGTCTAGTAATGCACTTGGAACCCTAACTGCCGATATGATTGAAAGCATCGAGGTTATTACTAACCCTTCGGCAAAATATGAAGCCTCGGGAACCGCTGGAATTTTAAATATTATATTAAAAAAAGAAGAGAAAGAAGGCTGGAATGGTTCTATTTCTGCAAACACAGGCACCCCAGATAATCACAGTATGGGCATAAGCCTTAATCGACGTACAGAAAAGTTTAATTTATTCACACAAATGGGTGTTGGTTACCGTTCGCTACCCAGAGACAACAGGGCCATTAATACAAACTTAATAAGTAACGAAGAGATATTTAGTAATGGCACCGCTTATCGGGATGAAATGTTTTACAATATCACTTTAGGAACAGATTACCATATAAACGAGCGCAACGTATTAACATTATCTGGTAATTTCGCCTACGAAATTGAAGATCAACCTTCCGAAACAAATTTTAAATTCTTTGATTCCAATAACACACTTGTTTCTAGTTGGTTAAGAAACGAAACTACCGAGGCCACAAACCCAAAATACCAATACGAATTTAACTATAAGAAAGAATTTAAAAACAGTAAAGAGCACACATTGCAACTTAGTGCATTGGGTTCTTTTTTTGGTAAAGAACAATCGTCACAATTTACAAACTCGACATTATCGGGAGAAGATCCAGACAGCGACCAACAAACCGAAACCGAATTCCAACAAGCAGAATACACTTTTAAAGCCGATTATACCAACCCTATTACTACAGAATATACCTTAGAGGCCGGTGCCCAGTATGTTATTAATGATGTAGGAAACGATTACGAAGTTCGAGATTTTATTAATGGAAACTATGTAACCAACCCAAACCTTACAAACAATTTTGAATACGACCAAAAAGTTTTAGGCGTTTACATTACAGGCGCTTACGAACTTGAAAAATGGGGTGTTAAGCTGGGTTTAAGAGTAGAGAACACAGATTTATCTACTTGGCTAACCAATACCAATGCTTACAATTCTAGAAATTATACCGATTATTTTCCCTCATTACATACCTCGTACAAAATAAACGATAATGTATCACTCCAAGCAGGCTATTCTAAGCGGATATTTAGACCGAGGTTATGGGATTTAAACCCGTTTTTTAATATTAGAAACAATTTTAATATCCGTCGCGGAAACCCAAATTTACAGCCAGAGTATACAGATTCTTTCGAGCTAACCGGTATTTATAAAATTGGAAAGGCCTCTTTTAGCTCAAGTATTTATCATAAATACACCACAGAAGTTGTAGAGCGCGTATCTACATTTATTGATAATGTGACTACAACAACCCCTGAAAACATTGGCACAAACGCCGCTTATGGCTTTGAAACTAATGGTAAATACAGTCCTAATAATTGGCTTAGCTTTTCTGGTGATTTTAACTTTAACTATTTTGATCGTATAGGTAGTTTCCAGTCCCAATCTTTCAATTTTTCTGGTAGACAATGGTCCACAAAATTAGGATCTAAAATAGGCTTACCCGCAGATATTGATTTAGAATTAACAGGAAATTACCAGTCGGGTTACGAAACCGTGCAAGGCAATGTTACAGGTTATGCCTTCTTAGATTTAGGAATTCGTAAGAGAATATTAAAAGGTAAAGTAGTAGTTAATTTTGGAGTACGCGATGTATTCGAATCTAGAATTTTTGAGAATTTTGTAAGCCAACAAAACTTCGAAACCTATAGTTTGAGTGAACGTGGTCGCTTTATAACTCTGGGTGTAAGTTACGGATTTGGAAAAGGTGAAGCGATGACCTACTCTGGCCGAAGACGCTAATTAACCCCTCATGTTCTTTTTGTATTTATGACATTAAGAATAGGTGAATTTTAAAAACTATCATGTAGTTTATACATGTCACTTCATAATTGTATTCTTCGATTCTTTTCTGTCGTTTGACTGGAACATAAACGGATTGTTTTTATTTGGATTTTACATTAAACAATAATTGGGACTAAATATTTGGAGCTTGACTCTAATGTACATTGATTTCCTTTTATCGCTTTGCGCAGCTGCCATGATGGTTACATCGCTTTTCTTTTTAAAACACATAAGGTATTCTTATAAAAAACCCATAAAAAAACCTCGAAGATAAATTCGAGGTTTTGGTCTTGTATGTGGTATTTCTATGTTTAATCTTGTACCTGAAAAACAATTGGTAAAGAGTAAGGAACCGTTACTGCTTTCCCTCTTTGCATTCCTGGTTTCATTTTAGGTAGCATACTAATAACTCTAGCTGCTTCTTTTTCTAAAGCTGGATGCGGTGCTCTTGATCTTACCCCAACAATATTTCCAGTTCTATCAATTTTAAATATCACGTTAATACGTTGTCTACCCGATAAACCTAAATCACCCGCTAAATCTGTATTAAACTTCTGTTGTACAAATCTCTGGATTTTTTCAGACATACATTTTTTCTTTTGGGCATTATTACCTTTTTCACATCCTGGAAAAACAGGTACGTTTTCAATTACCGCAAAAGGAACTTCAATGTCTTCATCGACTTCTTCTACTTCAATCTCTTCTACTTCAACAATTTCAGTTTCTTGATCGGCTTCGGTAGATTCAATTACCGTTTCCTCAACCTCCTCTTCATCTTCAACAACTTCTATAACTTCTGGAGCTGCTGGTGGCGGTGGCGGTGGCGGTGGCGTAACTATCTGTTCAGTAAGTGGGATTTCTTCATCATCGAGATCATCCAAACTTAGCTCTCCAATATCAATAGGCGCCTTGTCGTACGTTTTGTAATTAATGGCATAGTTTGTTAAAAAAAGCATTAAAGCTAGGCCAATTGCAAAATACAGAGAGCTGTTGCGCCCCACATTTGCTTTAGGATTTTTCTTAGGTTCCATAATTTAATTGTTTTTACAAGGATGCTAAAATAACAATTTATTTGTCATATAAGCAAACGATTATAAATTTTTAATAAGCGTTTTTTTATTCAGTAATAGTACAAGCACCATAACCAACACGCCCAAGGTATTAGCAAGAGCGTCGTAAACATCCATAAATCGAGATGTTGTGACACTACCTTGAAGTACTTCAATTATTATGCCAAATACAACTGAAAGCACTGAAGCATAAGTTATTGCTTTGGCTTTACTCCATTTAAACTTAAAAAAAAATGTGTTAACCCATAAATAAGTTAACACACCATATACTATGAAATGAAATATTTTATCAGCAAATGAAATACCTGCATCTGGTAAATTACTTATTGTAATTAGGCTTACTACGGCTAAACCTAATGTATAAAATATTGCAATTATTAGTGCCTGTTTTTTAAGCACCTATAAGTTCTTTATAAGCATCGGCAGACATCAGGCTCTCTATTTGAGATTCATCTGAAAACTTAAGTTTAATCATCCAACCGTCTCCATAAGGGTCTGTATTCACTTTTTCTGGTTCGTCTTCTAAAGACTCGTTAAATTGAATAATTTCTCCAGATAATGGCAAAATTAAATCAGATACGGTTTTTACGGCCTCTACAGATCCAAAAACTTCATCGGCATCAAGTGTTTCATCCAGAGTTTCTACTTCTACATAAACGATATCTCCTAATTCACTTTGTGCAAAATCTGTAATACCAATAGTCGCTACATCGCCTTCAACTCTTACCCATTCGTGGTCTTTGGTGTATTTTAATTCTGATGGAATATTCATAATATTTATTTTTTTAATAATTTAAGTTCAAGCTTATGGCAACAAATCTAATTATTCGAAAGTTAATTTCAAACAGATTGTTTATTAATTACCAAAATTATACCTCAGCGTTAATCCTGAGCGGATGGTTGTTTGCGGAAATGCGGTTGATATAGCATATTCTGAAAACGTGTAGTCGAAATAAAAGATTGCTGTTAAATTATTACTAAAGGCATAATCTGCTGAGTATTTTAACCCCCAAATAGTTTGCCCACTAGTTACTTGATTATTCTCTAGATCTAAATAACGTATAATGGTTTTGTTTTCTCTTACCGATACATCTGCTTTCATGTTTAAATCGCTTACAATACGTTTTCTTGGCCCCGCAAGCTGCGAGCGAATTCGCACATCTTTTATTCTATACCCTAATCCAAAAATGTACTCATTACCTTGTATTTCGGTCATTAAATTATTGTCAAAACTAAGTGAAAGCAATCTGTCTTTTTTAATTTCCGCAAGAATTTTTACCGAATTTTTCATTTCAAAATCTATACGAATTAAAGGACTAAACAACTCGGTTAAATTGATATTACTAAACAAGGTTTCGTTTTTAAAATTACCCGATTGGTCTAAGGCTTCAGAAGGTTGGCTGGCATAGTCTAATCCCGGAACAGGAGCTTCGTTGGCGCCAGCATTTAAATTTAAATTTAGGTTCGTGCTAAACTGATTAATGGTATATGTAGATCGGTACCCGTGTGTTAACGAGAAGCGCTTAAAGCGTTTTTTAAACCAATCCATTTTCATAAACCCAGTGTATTTTAAATCCCAGTTAGGAATTGGTATATTTCTAAAGGCACTTGTTTTAACTTTACTAGCATCTTGTCCAGAATAAGCTGCTAAGAATGCAGGTAGTAAAACCGACTGATTGTTTTTACCGAAGCCTAATGGATAACCATCGGCATCCCTGGCATAGCTAGAGGTTCCATAAAATTTCTGAGCAAGTCGGTCGGCAATTATTTTTCTATTGGCTCTAAAGTCGTTAAAGGCATTCGATGTGGTTTCATCACTTTTAGAAAATGCCGTTTTAATTAAAACAGTCGATATATTAAAGTTCCCAAAGGTATTTGGCGTTAGCGATTGGTATTCTAAGGTGTTTGGATCTACTCTATAATTTTCATTATAATTCTTATAGTACGTTCTGTTACCAACCAGATCAATTTTTAAATCGTTAATGGGCTCTAAATTAGCCGAAATATCAAACTGCTTAGTATGGGTTTCTGTATATTGTTGATTAAATTCTGGATACACAGTTAACCAACCCCTTCTGGCAGCAAGATCTCTAATGTTACTTTGACTCCCAAAGGTATAACCTAAAGTTGGTTTTAAAGTCCCAATAAACCCAGGGGTTTGCGTATAACCTGGTAAATGCGTGCCGTTATTTTCAGAGTAATTAAACTGAATTCTTTTAACGCTCGTTAAGATATCTACACCAAAGTCTAATACATTTTTACCCGATTTGTTTTGCGTTTGTTCTGGCTTTGTGTTTTGATTTGTTCCCTGTGGGGCTCTAGTTCTAACATTTCTAACCCGTTTTTTTTCTAATCCAATATATTTATAAAACCTATTCATATCTAAGGTTGAATTAATATTATGGGTGTTTGCATTTTGAATGGTGTTAACCTCGCCCCCCAGAACTTCACCATACAAATCGGAGCCTTTTTGCCATTGGAAATTTCCAGCATATTGATAGGTCGACTTTAAAAAGCTAAGGGTTGGGATTTTATGTAGGGGCAATTCGTAGGTAATTCCCAAATCTTGATTTTGCCTATTGGGATCGCCAAAATCTAAAAAACCATCCCAAACATCTAGACTGGGGTCTTGCTCTCCGTTAACAATATTGTCTTTAAAGTAGTTACGAACAATATTATTATTAGCCGCTGTAAAGTTTAAACTTAAAGCTTTTGTGAGATTATAGTTTATGGTATATTGAAAATCGAACGTGTAGTTACGTCGGTACAACTCTTCTATACCAATATTACCACCTCCTAAATCTATATCTCTAAATTTTAACTTATTAAATTGTCGGTTTATATCGGTATTTAATGCAAAACTTGTTGGTAATAAGTTAAGGTTAAAATCTTTTAACAGTTTCCAGTAACGCCCTGTAAATAGGGAATCGTTCTTTTTAAAAGGCTCTACTGTAAGCGGGTTAAAATTATAGGCATAATTGGCTCCCACCCGTAATGTTTTATTTACCGAGTTTTCGATTTCGAAATCGCGATGTTCTACTTTGTTATAGGAGTAGTTTAAAGTTAAGTTCTCCACATCGTAAATACGCGGTTTCGCGTCTGCCGACCGTTCTTTTCTAACCCCAATAAAGTTGATGCTTTGGCGTCTCGTATAATCTTCAGATTGTTCTTTTATTACATCTCGTTCAGCCTTACTATTTGCGGCCTCTAACCTCGAATCTAAAGTTAAATCTTTGTAAAACTGATCGAATTTAGGAGTGATAAGCTCTTCACTCTGACCATAATTAAAAGGCAGTTGAATGCCCCATTTTTTAGGTAATAATTGTCCTAAATTAACATTAGTTACGAAATCGTATTGCTGAACGTCTTCAAGACTGCGTTGACTTGGGCCTTGGTCTATAGTTCCAAATCCGGAGGTGCTTTGTCGGCCTGTAGCGCTAATATTTGCAAAATCTGCGATATTACTATCTACTCCTAACACGGCTGCCCAGCCTCCTTCGTTATCTAAATCGGATAAACGCAATTCATTAAACCAAACTTCGGCACAGACATCGTCTCTATTGGTGGCGTTTTTTAATCCTATCATAAGTGTTCTTATGTCTCCAAAATTAGGATTTCCCTTAATAGCAATTCGATGTTGTCCTGCCACATAGTTTGAATACTGATCGCCAGAAATTGGAACGGCTTGTCCATTAATAACATCGTAAAACGTAGGATCTAAATTAGTTAAAGTACCGTTAGATATTCCCACCGATTTGATTTGTCCGAGCACATCAATTGGTAAATTAATATGATTTTCCTCAGGCCAAAGCCCCTCTCTTGTTGTTGATGTGGACACCTGTAAAGGCATCTCTATTTGATAGTAATTTTCGGTTAAATCGTTTCCAATACGAATAAAACCGACGATGTCATTATTATTTAAAACTCGAGAAGACTCCCCCGATTCGGCGTGCATAAACATTCTTAAACGTTTGTATTGACGCATATCAATACTAATATTTTTATATACGGCTTTCGAGTCTTGGGCTTCTAAATTACACACATTTGCTACCAGAGATTGTTCGTTTTGTCTAACCACTGTGTTATTATTATACAACTCTTCGGGTTCTATTCCTGGAGGTCTTTGGTAACTGCTTTCGTTTTCTAAAGTTCCAATTACTCCAACAGAGAAATCGGTTTGGGGATCGCTTGGTGTTGGGTCGTTTTTATCTAGGGGTCTGGTATAACGCGTCCAATCACTTCGTACTAAATCTAAGCTTCCAAAACGAAATACGGTATTCTCGGTAAATTCTTTAAGATAGACCCGCGCAAATCTTATAGACCTTAAATCGTTTATTCCGCCTACCGATTTTACGTGACTGCCCTGAACAGGGATTCTAAATTGATACCAACGTACATTTTTAGAATCGCCATTGGGTAATAATCGAGGCCTTACTTTAATGTCTTTTAAAAATTCTCTAATCGGATTTGTGCTGGGTAAATTATTTAAATCGGATTCCGATTCGGGTAAATTTTGACGGGTTATAGCTAATTCGTATTCAAAATAACTATTAATGGTATTCATGGTATTATCCCGATTAATATCTTCTGTGTCTGGCTGTGTATTACCTGCTCTAACGGTATCAGAAAATGTATCGGGCGTATTACCTTCCACACCATTGTATTTTTTGTAACGTTCAAAAATATCGCCTTCAGCATCTAAAAAATACTTGTAATTATCGTTAGCAGGATCATCTAAAGCTGCAAAAGCTGGAAACTTATTTTTTTCGTCCGCATCGCTTAAGCCATCGTAACCCACATCTTGAAGCACTCTGTCTTGGCCTGTGGTATCGAAAGCATACACTAAAGATTGATTTGCTGGCGTTTGTCCCCAAGAAGTCTCTGTGGTAAAGGCGTTATTTGAGGAGTCTGGCAGTCCGTTTTCATATTGCTTTCTACCATCTGGCAACACATCTTCAGATATATTACCTAAATTAAATACCAGTTTTCCTCCCGGATTTGCAGCGTTTTCTTGAAAAGGATCTTGCAACCAAAACTCAATATATTCTACATTGGCCTCCTCAAAATCTGTTGATGTTATGGCGCGCGTAATGCCCGCCCAATTTTGCTGCGGATTTGGTAAGACATTACCATTTGCCGCTGGATTAAAGTTATAAGGCCCTCTTTCTGAAGGATAATAAGCCAGATCTAGAGTATATAGCACTGCATTTTGCCCCTGTACTAAATCGCGTTCTGGGAATAATTCGTTAATAAAAACACGGCTTGTAAACAAACTTGAAACATCATCGTCTGAAATCCCTGCTGGTCGTCTGTTACTGTAAAAAATGGGATCGATAGTATACCAATTTAACAAGGCCCGCTGGTAACCGTTTTGTAGGTTTAATGCACTATTTGGATCTGTAACACTGGTATATCCCAAATTAGTGTCAAACGGTGTACTCGACAAATACCAAGATTGTTGTGACTTCAGGTCAATACTACCCTGCGAGCCTTCAAAGTCGTCTATATACGATGTCGCTTCACCTCTTAGACTGGTCCCTTTGGGCGCGCCAGGAGCTAAATATGCAAACTCACCACGTATAGATATATTAGACTCGACATCGGTATCTATATTGGGCAATTTATTTACTAAGCGTGTTAAAAATGGTACTTCAACAGAATAATTACCATTAAAACCAAAAATGGTATTATTAATGGGTTCTGAGCCGTAATTGGCTTTTTGAGTTATTGGTCGTTCGTTTAGATTTAAAAGCGTTCCGCCTAAAACAAAGTTATCATTAAATTTATGTTCTACATTTATACCCGTAAATCGTTTGGTTTGCTGGCCAAACACCGCATTATTTTCTGAAGATACATTTATTGGTGTGTTGGATGCTTTTAAGGCTTCATCTAAAATCTCTACCCTTGCCGAGGCGTAATTCACTACATAGTCCACACCTTCTACCAAAACACGCCCACCAGCTGTTACGGTAACAGAACCTCGAGCAGCACCAAATGGTATGGGAATACCACCGCCACCAACCGATTTATAACGGCCTTTTAATTTGAATTTATTTTTTTCTCCAACTTCTAAAGCTGCTTTTTTGGTGCTTTTATACAATGCAGTGTAAACATACTTGGCTTGGTTTTCGTTATACGAGGTTTCAATCTCATAATTTTCTGAAGGACTAAGCGCTAGTTTGTTAAAGAGATATTCTCCAAAAGGCTCTACACTCGGAAAAATTATTTTTCCTGTTTCTGGTAACACGGTTATATTGGGCACAAAATCGAAAAAACCATCACCTTTGGACTGAGGATCGTTATTAAAGTTTAATTTATCGAGATTAAAAACTCTTAATAACGGAGTTTCATTGAGCGGATCTTCATTTGGGCCAGGTGCTGGAAATGCTGTAGATCCTACAGGTGTGATGAAATTTAATGGTGAAGCTTCATTATAAAAAATATTCAGTTTAAAATCGTCTTGACTTAAATTATAAGCGCCGGTATCGTAAATGTTTTTCATCATCAACTTCCAAATGGGTTGATTAACATCTGTTATACTACTTTTTAACAATTTTAAAACCAGGTTCTTATTGGTCACTCTTGTTATCTCACCAGCGGCGTTGGTTTCTACATCGGTAGCTTCAACCCCATCATTAGCAAACTCACCAACTTGATACACTTGTCCTCCTATGGTAAACTGAAACGCCACGGCTAAAATCTCGTCGTTATTTAAACGCTGATTTAACGAAATATACCCCAAATCTTTATTTAAATGGTATTCTTGTCCGCCAATAAGTTTTCTGGCATTTTCTAATTTGGCATAATCTAAACCCTCATTAACATTAGCTGCTAAAATACCCGATTGCACGGTAGCCACATCTCTAACAGCTTCGGTAAGCAAGCTAGTTGAGCCAATGGCCGTCGGATCAAAATTGTTATTACCATTATCTGGAATGGCTCCTAACGACGCATTTACAAAACCTGGTGGTGGTGTTTGCAAGCCAATAACATTGGTTTCTCCCAAGTCTTGAAAAGCCACAATATTTCGAACATTATCTGTTCTGTTACCTCGGTTAGTTACCCAAACTTCCAAACGTGTAATTTGTAATCCTTTATTGTTTATATACGGATAGGTTTTTAAGGCGGCATCGTAAGTCTCTCTAAAATACTGCGCTAAAAAGTAGTGTCTATTTTCGTCGTAATCTCTAATAAACAAATCGAATTCCTCAAGTGTTCCACCACCTTGAGCCACAACGGTATTGGCTTGAGATTTTTGTTCAGAAAACACTCCAGTAACTGTCGTTTTACCAAACTGTAATTGGGCTTTTACACCAAACAAACTTTGTGCCCCAGTAATTAGCGAACTGTTTAAAGGCATACTTACGTTACCCACTTCTATTTTCTGAATAATATCGTCTTCTGTAGGTGTGTATTCTAATTTAATAATATCTTGAAAATCGTAACTCGCTTGGGTATCATAATTTGCGGTTACCTGAAGTCGCGTACCCACTTTACCCAACAGGCTTAAGCTAATGCGCTGATCAAAATCGAAGGTAAAATTACTTTTATTTTTGGGTGAGAAAGCAGGGTTGTCTTGTTTTGAAAATAAAACACCCAAATCCATCTCGACAGACCCTTGAGGAATAACTTGAATGGTATCACTACCAAAAATTGAAGTAAAGAAATCGGACTTTACATAAAACTCTGGGATTAAATTTTTCTGGCCCTCTTTAGCCCCTTGTTTTTTACCATCGAAAGCATCAATTTTTTCTTTATAGTAGGCTTTTAAATTTTCTTTTGCCACCAAATCAAAATACTCCTTTGGTGTTAATATAACAGGATAATTCACGTTGTAATCTCCTATTTTTTCAGTGTAGATATAACGATTGGTTACGGGATCGAAGGTGTATTTAGACTCGATACTACTAGGGTTTGGAGTTTTAATTTTACCCATACTAAACCCAGATATTATGGAGTCTTGCATGGGTTGTTGAGACCAAAGGGAAACCGATAATAGAGCTGCACTAACTAAAAAAAAGTAATGTCTAATTAATTTATAAGAATTTGGGGAAGTTTTATTCAAAATCAATTATAAATTTTTTAATGCTTGTTTTATAATGGTTTCAACATTAGCGTCGGGTTCTGCCTTTAAAATTTTCTCAACCACGCGCTCCGCTTGTTTCTTCACAAATCCAAGAACCTCTAGAGCAGATAACGCTTCGTCTTTATTTGTATTGTCTTTTGAAACGGAAACCTCGTCTATGTCGTAAATCTTTAAAATCTTGTCCTTTAATTCTATAATAACACGTTGCGCCGTTTTTGCTCCAATACCTTTTATGGACTGAATTAAGGCGACATCACCCACAGCTATACCTTCTCGAACCTGTTTTGGCGTTAACGACGATAACATGGTACGCGCTATACTGGTACCAATGCCACTAACAGAAATTAGCAATCTAAAAATTTCGCGTTCGGCTAAAGATGAAAACCCATAAAGTGTATGTGCATCTTCTTTAACTTGAAGATGGGTGTACAATTTTAAAAGTTCGCCTTCTGGAATTTGAGAATAGGTATGTAAGGAAATATTTAGCATATACCCTACACCGTTGCAATCGATAACAACATGTGTTGGGTTTTTTTCTGTGAGCTTTCCTTGAATATGTGTAATCATATTTCTTTTTTCGTTAATCACTCAAATGTAATAAATTTATCGACATTTAAGACTAACCATGATATCGAATATTAAGGCTTAAAATTAATTATTACAGGTTTTTTTACAGTTCTTTATTCTCCTTATGCTGTGCATCAATGACTGCAATCGCTGTCATGTTTACAATCTCGTCGACATTGGCTCCTAACTGTAAAATATGTACGGGCTTTCGCATACCCATCATTATGGGACCTATAGATTGCGAATCGTTCAATTCCTTGAGTAGTTTATAGGTAATATTTGCCGAATCTAAGTTTGGAAAAACAAGAGCATTTACTTTACTCCCTATTAATTTAGAAAACGGAAACTTCTCGCGAAGCATTTCTTCATTTAGAGCAAAATCTGTTTGCAATTCACCATCTACAATCATATCAGGATAATGACGATGCAAATAAGCTACTGCCTCTCGAACTTTTGATGCATTTATATGGCCCGAAGATCCAAAGTTAGAATACGATGTCATGGCCATAGCGGGTTTCATACCAAACATTTTAATGATTTGCGAGGTCATTTGTGCAATTTTAACCAAATCTTTGGCGCTTGGATCGATATTAATAGAGGTATCGCTTAGAAAAAGCGGCCCTCTTTTAGTCATCATCACATTTGTGGTTGCAATTTTTGTCGCCCCTTTTGCTAAACCAATAAGCTCTAACATGGGTTTTACTACCGTTGGATAATTTCTTGAATACCCAGAGATTAAGGCGTCGGCATCACCTTCATTAACCATCATGGCTGCAAAATAGTTGCGTTCCCTCATTAATTTCTGTGCAGAATAATAGGTTATTCCACGGCGCTTACGGCGCTCCCAATACACCTCGGCATACTTATTTTTACGCTCGGTTTCTTCATCAGATTTGGGGTCTATAATAGAGACATCAGCATTAAACTCTATCTCTTCCATTAATTGTTGAATAACATCTTTTCTACCCAGCAATATCGGATGAGCGATACCTTCTTCATAAGCTATTTGGGCCGCTTTTAGGACGGATAATTGATCTGCTTCTGCAAAAACCACACGTTTGGGGTCTAGTTTTGCTCTATTTATTAACAATCTAATCAACTTATTATCAGAGCCCATACGCTCTAACAAAGCATCCCGGTACTTGTCCCAATCGGTTATAGGTTCTTGTGCCACACCGCTTTCCATCGCAGCTTTTGCCACTGCTGGTGGTACTTCGGCAATTAAACGCGGATCGAAAGGTTTGGGAATAATATAATCTTTACCAAAGGTTAAATGTTTTTCGCTATAAGCAATATTTACTTGTTCTGGCACAGGCTCTTTTGCCAAACCAGCTAAGGCCTTAACAGCTGCCATTTTCATGGCTTCATTAATTTTTGTGGCCCGCACATCTAAAGCACCGCGGAAAATAAATGGAAACCCAAGCACATTATTTACCTGATTAGGGTGGTCGCTACGTCCAGTTGCCATGATGATGTCTTTTCGTGTTGCTAAGGCTATATTGTATTTAATTTCTGGATGCGGATTGGCCATAGCAAACACAATTGGATTTTTTGCCATACTTAAAAGCATTTCTGGCGTGACAATATCTGGCTGTGATAACCCAATAAAGACATCGGCATTCTTCATGGCCTCTTCTAAGGTATCTATTGCCTTATGTGTTGCAAATTCGGCTTTTTCTTTTGTAAGATCTGTTCTGCTATCTCTTATAACGCCTTTACTATCTAACATGACCATATTTTCACGTTTTGCCCCAAAGGCTTGATAAAGTCGAGAACAAGAAATCGCTGCTGCTCCTGCGCCGCTTATTACAATATTGGCATCTTCAATTTTCTTTCCGGCGAGCTCTAAGGCATTAATTAAAGCCGCCGCAGATATTATGGCAGTACCATGCTGATCGTCGTGCATCACAGGGATATCCAACTCTTCTTTTAAGCGACGCTCTATTTCAAAAGCTTCTGGCGCTTTAATATCCTCTAAATTAATACCACCAAAAGTGGGTGCGATATTTTTTACAGTTTGTATAAATTCTTCAACATTTTCAGTATTCACCTCAATATCAAACACATTAATATCTGCGAAAATTTTAAACAGCAAGCCTTTTCCTTCCATAACGGGCTTGGAGGCTTCGGGGCCAATATTACCAAGACCTAAAACGGCTGTTCCGTTAGAAATCACAGCAACTAAATTGCCTTTGGCCGTGTATTTATAAGCCAAGTTTTTATCTTTTTCAATCTCTAAGCAAGGTGCTGCAACACCAGGCGAATAGGCTAAAGATAAATCTCTTTGACTGGCATATTTTTTTGTTGGAATAACTTCTATTTTTCCGGGTGTTGGTTTTGCGTGGTATAAAAGGGCTTCTATTCGTTTTCTTTCTTCGCTCATTGGAGTTAAATTTAGGTGCTCGTTGTGCTCTAAACTCTAGTGTAAGTTAAAGAAAAGCACATTTGGTTTTGCGTGCATAATATTAATAACCATCTGTTAAGACACACTTAAAAGACTGTTTATTTTCAACTCACAAATATAACAATCCTAAAACGAAACAACTACTCTTTTAAAAAATTGATATTTCTTTTTAGTCCAGAATACTTTGTGCGTTTTACCGGAGATTTTTTAAATATTTTTTTGAAGGTATCCTCTGTAATCTCTTCCCAGTCTTTTTTTGTCATTGAAAGTAATTCCGGATGCGAATTGAATAAAGGTTCGTTATGTGTTTTTGAAAAACGGTTCCAGGGGCAGACATCTTGACACACGTCGCAACCAAACATCCAGTCGTCCATTTTACCTTTAAACTCCGATGGAATATTTTCTTTTAACTCAATTGTGAGATACGAAATACATTTACTACCATCCACAACAAAGGGCTCGGTTATAGCCTGTGTTGGGCAAGCATCAATACAAGCCGTACAGCTGCCGCAATGATTGGTTGTAGGCAAATCGTAATCCAACTCTAAATCGATAATAAGCTCGGCTATAAAATAAAAAGACCCGACACGTTGCGTTAATAAATTGCTGTGTTTCCCAATCCAACCCAAACCCGATTTTGCTGCCCAGGCCTTATCTAAAACGGGAGCAGAATCGACAAAGGCCCTTCCCTCAACCTCGCCTATTTCTTCCTGAATAAAACTTAAAAGTGCTTTAAGCTTGTCTTTAATAACAAAGTGATAGTCTGTACCATAAGCGTATTTAGACAGCTTATAACTGTCTTTAGTTTGTTGTTCTACCGGATAGTAGTTTAGCAGTAAAGACACTACAGATTTTGAGCCTTCAACCAATTTTGTAGGATCTAAACGCTTATCAAAATGATTTTCCATGTACTGCATTTCTCCGTTCATGTTCTTGTTTAACCAAGCCTCTAAACGCGGTGCCTCCTCTTCTAAAAATGCAGCTTTACTTATGCCACAAGACAAAAACCCAAGCCGTTTAGCTTCGGTTTTAATCAGTTTTGTATAATTGGATTTAGAGGATATCACAGGGTATAAAAGTACTGCTTTAGAGCTAGAAAAATAAATTTAAGCGATAAATAACCATAGTCCATGTTAAAGAATACAGGATTTCTATGTTTTGCAACACCTATAAACATAATAACACCAAATAAACCATGTCATGTTGCCTATAATTCGTTTACTCACATTTTTCTATTTTATAAATAGGTGTTCATGATGTGCCTCGCAGTTCTTTTTCGTCGAAAATTTCAATATTAAACCATAACTTTGGCTAAGCTTTGATTTTAGCTCACGCCCATATTATAGTAAAATAACGAGTTCGTGAACCTTCGATTTCTATCTCAGCTGAACAAAAACAATTGAAATTAACCATACGCCATTTCAAAATTAAATTGGTGTCGATCTTTAAAACGTTCTAAAAAGTGGTTTTAACTCTGTTTAACAAAAAAAGACTGCCTTTTCAGACAGCCTCTTTTTTGTAATAATAACATTTAGTAAGCAATTAATTGCTGGCCTCTTTTTTAGCTTGTTCAATCATTTTCTCATTAGGCAAAATCGCTATATTAACTCGTCTGTTTTTTGCTCGCCCCTCTACCGTATTATTATCGTACTTCGGTTGCTCTTCACCAAACCAATTTGTGGTTAATCGACCAGAGCTAATGCCATTATTTTTTAAATAATTAGTTACAGAGTAGGCTCTATTTTTAGAAAGTGTCATGTTATAATCTGCATTTCCAGTACTATCGGTATGCCCTACAATCAAAATATTAGTGTCTGGATATTCCCTAAAAACACTTATTAATTTATTTAGTGTTTGTTGAGAAGCTGCGTTAATATTATATTTATTTGTCGCAAAATAAACTCCACTGGTTTCATCGAAAGTCACCACAATACCATCATCTACACGCTCCACCTCGGCTCCTGGGATTTCTTGCTCTATTTTTTCGGCTTGTTTGTCCATTTTATTGCCTATAAGTACGCCTGCGGTACCACCAACAACTCCGCCAATTACAGCACCTAGCTCGCCATTACCACCTTTACCAACATTATTTCCAATAATAGCTCCTAAAACGGCACCTCCAGCGGCACCTATAACACCACCTTTTTGTTTATTATTTGCATTTTGTACGGCCTTACAATTTACTAATCCGATAGATAGTAAGCCAGTTAATAATAAAATTTGAATTCTTTTCATTTGTATAAAATTTTTTATTTGTTAAAAACGAATACTTATTGCTTTGTAAAATTCATAGTAATTACAAAAGGCGTGCCATTTAAACTAACGGTTTGCTGCCATTGCATGGCAACATCAGAAAGCGCCGCTAATTTAAACCGAAACCCTTGATTGGTTTCAGACTTCCCTTTTGGATTAGTTGGTTTTAGTAGGAAATCGTATAACCCCGTGCTTTCGTCGATTTCTTGAATGGTGAAAATGAAATGTCGCACCTCATCGCTACAGCTTCCATTTGTTAAGGTGTAAGTCCCCGTGCTATTATTGGGTATAAATTGCCATTTACTGTATTCAAAACAAGCTTTTGAGGCATCATTTAGCAAAGTTACATTATAGGTTCCTGCTTGACTGTAATCTATTGAACTTAAAACCCAATTTCCTTTAATTACTTTTTTTGATTCTTTTACGGTTTTTGAAACCCCGCAGGACATTAAACTCACTGTAAATAAAAATAAAATGATTCGTTTCATGCTTTTTAATACTTTATTGGTTAATACCAAATTAACCATGTCATGTCGCCTATAATTCGTTTACTCACATCTTTCTATTTTATAAATAGGTGTTCATGATGTGCTTCGCAGTTTTTTTTCCACCTTATTTCGGTTTAAAATCAAATCATAACTTTGGCTACGCTTTGATTTTAGCTCACGCCCATATTGTAGTAAAATAACGAGTTCGTGAATCTGCGATTTCTATCTCAACTGGACAAAAAATAATTCAAATTAACCATACGACATTTCAAAATTAAATTGGTGTAATTGTTTATTACTATAGCTATATACGAACTCCCTTAGGTTGTAGATGTTTCTATATTTTCTTGATAGCCTTATTAAAATTTATAAGATTTACAGTAAAAACACTATTCAATCCAGTGGACTCGTATTAATTGTTTGGATTGCCTAAGAAAAGGTTTTAAAAAATAAGACTAAGAACACACCCCCATATTATAATCTAAAAATCCTGCTTTGATTAATTGACCAAAGTAGGATTTATAATTTCAAAATCATGTTTTGCCATATTGGCTTAAGCTACTTTTTTAAGCAAATCGAAACAAGGGCATTTTTTACAACGCTTGTTTTCAGATTTTTTATATTTTTTACAGCAACTGGATTTAACTTTTTCTGGAAGTATAACACCAAGTTTTTGTAATTTTTTTAAAGCTTTTTTCTTCTTCTTTTTACCCAACGCTCAACATATGAAATGAATATGAGCGTAAAAATAATTTATTTTTATTAATTCTAAATAAGAATAAATGTTAAATTATGCATTAGGGTCGATAGCCGTCGTGGTCACTGTTAAATTTTGAATGTCCCTGTCGAATAAATACAAGCCGCCTTTATCGTCTCCAATCATATTTATTTTATCCAAAATATTTCTGGCGACTGCCTCTTCTTCAATTTGCTCGGCCACATACCATTGTAAAAAATTATGTGTCGCATAATCTCTTTCCTCTAAGCTAATATGCACCAGCTCATTAATACTTTGAGAGACAAAGATTTCGTGCTCTAATAATTTTTCAAACATTTCTTTAAACGAACCAAAAGTAACATTTGGGGCTTTTAGCTCAGATACTTTGGCATGACCACCACGTTCGTTAATGAATTTGATAAGTTTTAACATGTGTTCGCGTTCCTCATCAGATTGTGCATACATAAAATTAGCAACGCCTTCTAATCCTTTTACCTCGGCCCAACATGCCATAGCGAGATAGATTTGAGATGATTCGGCTTCAATTCTAACTTGGCTATTTAAGGAGGCTTCTATTGTTTTTGATAACATAATATAAAATTTCTTATAAAGTTAACAAATACCTAACTCACTTGCAACCCATTAGCAACATTAGCATCATCTGGATTTATAAATACCAGTTTACCATCGGGTGTTTCGGTCATTAAAATCATACCCTGACTTTCAACACCACGCAGGGCTCTAGGTGCTAAATTCACTAAAACGCTTACACGCTTACCCACCACTTCTTCGGCAGTAAAGCTTTCTGCAATTCCAGACACGATGGTACGCACATCAAGACCCGTATCGACCTTTAGTTTTAATAATTTTTTTGTTTTCGGCATTTTCTCGGCCTCCAATATCGTTCCTACTCGAATATCTAATTTGGTAAAATCATCGAAAGAAATCTGGTCTTTTTCTGGCTCTACTTTGGCGTTTGCCATTTCATTGGCTTTTTTACTCGCTATTAATTTATCTAATTGCTTTTGAATGGTGGCATCTTCAATTTTAGAAAACAACAACTCGGCTTTTCCTATTTGATGATTTGTAGGAAGTAAAACATCTTTTGAAGACACATCGTTCCAGCTGTTCTTAATACCTTTATCCTGAGAAGCTTCATTCAAACTCATATTTAGCATGTTTTTCAACTTATTGGACGTAAACGGTAAAAAAGGCTCACTTAATATGGCTAAAGCCGATGCTATTTGAAGCGCCACATACATAATCGTTTTTGTGCGTTCTTCATCCACTTTAATAACCTTCCAAGGTTCTTCATCGGCTAAATATTTATTCCCTAAACGTGCTAAATTCATGAGTTCTTGCCCGGCTTCTCTAAATCGGTAACGCTCTATAGAGCTAGCAATAACCTCTGGATAAGCCTTTATGGCCGCCAAAGTCTCTTGATCTACTTGAGAAAAATCGCTTGGCGTGGGAACAACCCCATTATAATACTTATTGGTTAGCACGACCACACGATTAATAAAATTACCAAATATGGCCACTAACTCGTTGTTATTACGCGCTTGAAAATCTTTCCAAGTAAAATCGTTATCTTTTGTTTCGGGTGCATTGGCTGTTAAAACATAACGTAAAACATCTTGCTGATTTGGAAAATCTTTCAAATATTCTGGTAACCAAACCGCCCAGTTTTTAGAGGTTGACAATTTATGGCCTTCCAAGTTTAAAAACTCATTTGCAGGCACATTATCAGGTAGAATGTATGAGCCTTCACTTTTTAACATCGCTGGAAAAATAATACAGTGAAACACAATATTATCTTTACCAATAAAATGCACTAATTTAGTGTCTTTATCTTTCCAATAAGGCTCCCAGTCTTGGCCTTCTCGTGCTGCCCATTCTTTTGTAGAAGATATGTAACCAATTGGGGCATCAAACCACACATACAATACCTTGCCTTCGCCGCCTTCGGCTGGTACCGGAATACCCCAATCTAAATCTCGGGTTACGGCACGAGGGCGTAAACCATCGTCAATCCAAGACTTACATTGCCCGTAAACATTGGGTTTCCAATCTTTTTTATGACCTTCTAAAATCCACTCCTTTAAAAAATCTTCGTGTTTATCTAATGGTAAAAACCAGTGTTTTGTTTGTTTTAAAGTAGGTACATTTCCGGTGATTGCCGATTTAGGATTTATTAAATCGGTGGCATTATGACTTGTACCACAGTTTTCGCATTGATCGCCATAACTTTCTTCGTTTCCACATTTTGGGCAAGTACCCACAACAAAACGATCGGCTAAAAATTGATTTGCGGCTTCATCAAATAATTGTTCGGTGGTTTCTTCAATAAATTCACCTTTGTTATTTAAGGTTGTAAAAAACTCTGAAGCCGTTTCGTGATGAATTTTAGCCGAAGTACGTGAGTAATTATCAAATGAAATTCCAAACGCTTCAAAAGAATCTTTAATTATCGCATGATATTTATCAACAATATCTTGTGGCGACACCCCCTCGTTTTTGGCCTTTATCGTTATGGGCACACCATGCTCGTCGCTTCCACAAATAAAAAGCACATCGCTTCCTTTTAAACGTAAATAACGTGCATAAATATCTGCTGGCACATATACCCCTGCCAAGTGGCCAATATGAATAGGGCCATTTGTATAAGGTAGTGCCGCAGTTATGGTGTGTCTTTTTGGTTGATTCATGGTAATATTTAAATTTTAATTGTTAAGGCGAAGCAGGTGTAAGACTGAGGACATCTCAAGTGTATGAGATCAATACAAACAGATTCCCACGCTTCGCTTGTCGTGACGCATCATTTTTCGAGCCGTAAAAGTACACATTTTGCGCCCTATTTAGAAAAAAAATGTACATTTACCTTATGATGAAAAATATTTTACTTGTAGTTTTAACTTATGTTGTGTTTTTATTTGGCTCACAAACCATTTCTGCCCAAAACACAGCGTCCTATAACACCAATAATTTGGTTCAACCGCCCTATTTAAAAGTTGGTGACACCGTTGCTATTGTCGCACCTTCTGGTATTTTAAAAAACAAAACTAAAGAAATGCAAAGCACCAAAAATCTGCTTAAAAGCTGGGGTTTACATATTGTTATGGGCGATCATGTTTACAATCAAAACAATCATTTTGCTGGGACAGATGATGAGCGTTGTGAAGATTTCCAAAAGGCTTTAGACAGTCCTTCCATAAGTGCCATTTTGTGTGCTCGTGGTGGTTACGGTACCGTACGCATTTTGGACAAACTCGATTATACCAAGTTTAGAGAACATCCTAAATGGCTTATTGGATTTTCAGATATTACGGCTTTACACAACCAATTTCATAACGAAGGTTTTGAGAGCCTGCACGCTATGATGGCCACCAGCATGATAGAAGACACCGAAGCTATTAAAGAAACCATTGCCACATTTAAAGACGCCATTTTTGGTAAGCCCTTGCAATATCGTTTAAAAGGCTCTCCTTATAATCGCGTTGGTGCGAGCTCTGGACAGCTGGTAGGCGGAAATCTTACCTTACTGCACACCATGCTAGGCTCTAACACGAGTATTGATGTTTCGGGTAAAATCCTTTTTATTGAAGAAGTTGGAGAACACAAATACCATATAGACCGCATGCTACAAAGTTTAAAACGGGCCGGATATTTTGAGAACTGTAAAGGCCTTATAGTTGGAGATATTAATAAAGTTCGTAAAAACACAACGCCTTGGGGCAGCTCTATGCAACAACTTATTTTAGATGCCTTAGCAGAATACAACTTTCCCATTGCGTTTAATATGCCTGCGGGTCATGAAGACGATAATCGCGCTTTAATTTTAGGGCGAACGGTTCAACTTACGGTGGAAAAAGAAAAAACCACATTGGTTTTTCAAAAATAATGTGGTTCACACTCAAAAAAAGAACACCCATTGTAAATGTCGAATATAAAGGCTAGCTTTGTGGCTTATAGTTATTTAATAAATATGGCAACAACTTATTTTATAAAAAAAATAAACTTCCGTTTAGGGAGCTCAGTGTCGTTATCTTATTTACTAGATGATATTTTCTTAAAAGACTCTAAGGAGTTTATTTTTTAAACCCTGCTAAACTTCAAAGCAGGGCTACCTAACACTTTTAAATTCATTTTTTAACCACGACCGTCTTTAACGAGAGGGCTTTGGGACTTAAGCTTACGCCATTTATTACCGCGTTTAAAGGTTTGAGTTGAACACGAAGCGCTTTAAAAAGAAGGTTTTAAAAACAACATTATTATGTCTGAACAAATCATTGTCACAACAGGAATTTACGATATGATCAAAGATCACGTAAGAAGAAAGAAGGTAACCAAACAAGAAGAAGCGCTTTTATTAGAAGAACTAAAAAGGGCACAACAAGTACTGCGTAAAGATTTACCAGAAGATGTGGTTACCGTAAACCGCAAGGTAAAAATTATGGACCATACAGCCAATAAAGAAGTAGAGTACACTTTTGTTTCAACCGATAAAAAGAATAACAAAAAAGGTAGACACTCTATTTTAAGCGACGTTGCTGTGGCTACCGTAGGACGAAAGGTTGGCGATGTTATAAATTGGCCTTTTGAGAGTGGCGAAAGAAAAATTGAAATATTAGAAGTTAAACCTGTAGCGCAAGCTTAATATTTTGCAGCTCTAACTCTCACAAAACGCCTTAACACAAACAAGTTAAGGCGTTTTTTTTTAGATAAAAGTTAGAAACCACGCTCTTTTTGCAACTGCTCGTAAGCTGCTTGCACACTTCTAAATTTCTCTTCGGCACCATTTCTGTGCTCTTCGCCCAAGTGTATCACGCGATCGGGGTGATATTTTTTAGCCATTTTACGGTAGGCTTTTTTAATATCGGCATTGCTAGCATTTTTATCGATCTCTAGAATTTTATAAGCGTTTTCGCGCTTGTTGTAGAACATCGCTTTAATGCTCTGATAATCTCGCGTACTAATACCCAAATACCCAGCAATGGTGCTAATTTGTCTTTCTTCGCTATCGTTTACAAAACCATCGGCTTTGGCTATACCAAAAAGAAAATGTAAGAGTTGCAAACGTGATGGATGATCCATCATCTGCCTAATTTGCAAGCATACTTGACGCGTTGGAATAACCTGCTTGTTTATATTTCTAAATAATTTAAACGCATGATTGGCGCGCTCTTTCCCGTACATGTTTAAAAACTGGTTACGTACAAAATCTAACTCGCGCTGGTCTTGTTTACCATCGGCTTTAATAACTATAGAAGCTAGAATGAGCAAACTCACTTCAAAATCACCAGATTGTGTTTGCGGCCGCTGTCGCGTTTGGGTTCTGTACGTGCTACCGCCTTGCGATCTGCCTTGACCAAGAAACGGGTTAGCGTCACTGCCAGCCACAGCATCAAGCACTCCACCTAAGGCTAAACCAATTATCGCCCCTATTGGTCCGCCAAACGACCAACCCAAAGCAGCACCTATCCATTTTGAATAACTCATTTATTTTTGTTTTAAGACTGCAAATATACTATTGTTAGTTCGTTTTTTGTAATTTAGTTCGTATCGCCTTGCGTTAAGGATAGCAGTGGCATCCTTTTGCTTTTTTGCAAAAGATATAACGGATAGCCTGACCTTATTACGCCATAAGCGTATTAAGGGAACGCCCTAATACGAGTTATTCATTTTTTGATTAACTTTGCACATATTAACTAAAAAAATAAAAAATTAAGATATGTATCCAGCAGAATTAGTAAAACCCATGCGAGAAGATTTGACGAAAGTTGGTTTTGAAGAGTTACAAACTGCACAAGCAGTAGATGCTGCCTTAGCAAAAGCGGGCACAACTTTATTGGTTGTAAACTCAGTTTGTGGTTGTGCAGCCGCAAATGCACGCCCAGGTGCAGCCATGAGCTTACAAAACGATAAGCGCCCTACACATATTACCACTGTTTTTGCAGGTGTAGATAAAGAGGCTGTTGAAAAAGCTAGAGAACACATGGTGCCATTTCCGCCAAGCTCACCGTGCATTGCTTTATTTAAAGATGGTGAATTGGTGCATGTTTTAGAGCGTCACCATATTGAAGGCAGACCGGCAGAATTAATTGCCGACAACCTTATTGATGCCTATAACGAGCATTGCTAAGCCACAGAACAACACTTAAGTCGCTTTTATTTTAATTAATAAACGGGCTGTTTGTACATGACACAAAAATTTTAAATAAAAACGCACATATTCATTATGTTGCAGTTTGCACATTATACAGACCTAACAGTTTCAAAAACCTGTTAGGCCTTGGTTAACCTGAGAATTCCATGCAGGTTATTTTTCAAATTTAATTTTTGTCATGTACTAAAAAATGGTGTTTAAGTATTAGTGACATAGAAAACCTGTTTAGTTTTAAAACTTGGCAGGTTTTTTTTATGACATTAGCTCTTAAATTATTTAGATTTGATTAAAATTTAGATTCTAAAATTACAATGATAGACTTCATAACTCAACACACTAAACTAGCAGAAACCTCTGTAAAAAACACCATTCAATTACTTGAAGAAGATTGCACCATCCCTTTTATATCGCGTTATCGCAAAGAACGCACTGGCGGTTTAGATGAAGTTCAAATTGAAGCTATCGTAACATATAAGGAACAGTTTGAAGCCTTAATAAAACGGAAAACTGCCATTTTAAAGGCGCTTGAAGACCAAGAAGTTTTAACTGAAGAATTAAGACAAAAAATTGAAGCGGCTCAAGATTTAATCACGCTTGAAGATGTATACTTGCCCTTTAAAAAAAGCCGTAAAACCAAAGCTGAAAAAGCGCGACAAAATGGCTTGGAGCCGCTTGCTAAAATCATCATGTCGCAAAACACCAATACTATTGAGTCTATTGCTTTTCAATATGTAAAAGGCGAAATAGCTTCTATAAACGATGCTTTAGAAGGTGCGCGGCACATTATTGCCGAATGGGTAAATGAGCGTATTACTATTCGGAATCACATCCGTCGTCAATTAGAGCGCTTTGCTATGATTTCAACCAAAGTCGTAAAAACAAAAATTGAAGACGACAAGGCTCAGAAATTTAGAGATTATTTTGACTGGGAAGAATCGCTAAACAGAATTCCTTCACACCGCTTGCTAGCCATTTTAAGAGCCGAATCGGAAGGTTTTATTCGTGTAAAAATTAATATAGATAACACACGTGCTTTAGCGCATATAGAAAACCAAATCATAAAAAGTGATAACGCTTGCGCACCATGCCCGCCAGCAGGCAGGGAACACATTAAAACTGCCATCCAAGATGCTTATAAGCGACTATTATTACCATCGTTAAGCAACGAAGCTCTTCAAAAAGCTAAAGAAAAGGCCGACGAGGCTGCTATAAGTGTTTTCGCTAAAAACCTAAAACAATTATTGTTGGGCGCACCCCTAGGTGAAAAACGGGTTTTGGCCATCGACCCCGGTTTTAGAACCGGCTGCAAAGTGGTCTGTTTAGATGCTCAAGGTCAATTAAAATACAACGAAACCATTTATCCGCATGCGCCAAAAAACGATAGTATTGGCGCCATGAAAAAAATTAGTTCGCTTTGTGACGCTTATAAAATTGAAGCGATTGCTATTGGAAATGGCACGGCTTCGCGAGAAACAGAGGCTTTAATTAGAAAAATTAGGTTTAAAAACGAGATTCAAGTCTTTGTCGTTAGCGAAGCTGGGGCGAGTATTTATTCGGCTTCAAAAATAGCTAGAGAAGAATTTCGTAATTACGATGTTACGGTTCGTGGCGCAGTATCTATAGGTAGACGCTTACAAGACCCGTTGGCAGAACTGGTTAAAATTGATGCTAAATCTATTGGGGTTGGGCAATACCAGCATGATGTAGACCAAAACAAACTACAAAAAGCTTTAGATATGGTGGTTGAAAATTGTGTAAACGCCGTTGGTGTCAATATTAATACCGCAAGTAAACCCTTGTTAAGTTATGTGTCTGGTATTGGCCCGAAGCTCGCTGAAAACATTTTTAAATACCGCCATGAGCACGGTATTTTCACCTCAAGGAAAGACATTAAAAACGTACCGCGCTTAGGGGCAAAAGCTTTCGAACAAGGGGCGGGTTTTTTACGAATTAAAAATGCCGAAAATCCACTAGACGATTCGGCTGTGCACCCTGAAAGCTATGCCATTGTAACCAAAATGGCAAAAGACTTAGGCAAAAACGTCGATCAATTAATAGGAAACCCAGAGCTTCTCGAGAAATTAGACTTAAAAAAATACTGTACAGATTTGGTGGGCTTACCTACCCTGCAAGATATTGTTAAGGAATTGGAAAAACCTGGTTTAGATATCCGTGAGCAAGCCAAGGTATTTACTTTTAATCAAAACATAAAAACCATTAACGATTTACAAGAAGGACAACTACTCCCTGGTATTGTAAATAATATTACCAATTTTGGATGTTTTGTAGATGTAGGTATTAAAGAAAGTGGCTTAATACACGTGTCTAATTTATCGGATGCATTTGTGAAAGACGTTAATGAGCATGTTAGTTTACACCAACAAATTATTGTAAAAGTGTTAGAGGTTGATGTTCCGCGAAAGCGTATTCAGTTAAAATTACACCATCCCAACAAATTAGGATAATATATTATCATAAATGGCTAATTTACTCACATAAAAATCTTATCGAGGTATTTAGTTTTGCTGGCTTATTGCAACCTTTAAAACCACTGCTGTGAAGAAAGCAAGAATAGCACTCGTAATAGGCGTATTTTGTATCGCCGTATTTCCTATATTAGTTAAGCTCAACTTAACTCCAGGGGTAGTTTCTGCCTTTTACCGAATGTTTTTCTCACTAATATTATTATTGCCATATGTTCTAATTACGAGAAAACTCAAAATTCCAGATTTAAAAACCACAGCCTTGGCATTACTTTGTGGTGTCATTTTTGGTAGCGATATTGCAGTCTGGAACATTGCCATTCAAGGCTCTACAGCTACACAAGCATCGTTATTAACCAACCTATCTCCTATTTGGGTAGGTATTTTAGCTCTTCTATTCTTAAAAGACAAACCAAAAACTAATTTTTGGATAGGTACACTAGTCGCTGTTTTGGGCATGGTTTTATTTGTTGGATTTTCGGTATTTAAAAATTTAGATTTCGATAAGGCTTTTGTTTTTGGCATCCTGTCTGGTGCGATCTACTCATTTTACATGTTACTTAGCAAGCATGTTTTAAAAAGCATGGATATTATTTCTTTTATTACCATCACTCTCATAGCGTCTTCTGTATATTTAGGTATTTTAAGCTACGCCATTAACGAACCTTTTTATGGCTTTTCTAATACGGGTTGGTTGGTGTTAGTTATACAAGCGGTAGTTTGTCAGCTTGCCGCCTGGCTGCTTATTAGCTACGCCACCAAACATATGCGGGCTACAAGAGTATCTGTAAGTCTTTTGGCTCAAGGTATTTTGGCTTCTATTTTTGCTTGGCTGTTTATAGGGGAAACTGTTACCTTGCAAATGGTAGCTGGAGGTATACTTTTATTAATAGGAATTGGGATAACTTTTATAAACAAGCAGTTAATCAGTATCCCGAAGCTAAAAAGAACGACCTTTAACCACTGTAAACCTGAAGAAAGGAACAGAAAACTACGTAATTTCTATCCTTTTAAACCAAGTTTAATACGAATATCAAACAAAAAAAATGCAAGCTTTTAAGCTTGCATTTTTTTTTAAAGTTTCGAAAACAGACAGACTTTTATCTATTCATATTTTTCATTTCATGTACAAAAGTATCCAAATCAACACCATCACCCACTAGATTTAAAGCTTTATCTACAATATATTTTACATTATCTTTATGAAAGCCTAAGCCAACACTAATTCGACTTAGCATAGCCTCTTCATAATCTCCTCTAATATGATGATCGACCTTAAACATTCGAGCCAAGTCGTACAATCGCTCTAAACGTTCATCGTAAGACGAGGGCGGATTAATGGGATGCGATTTATAATCTTTTAATATTGTTTTATAGTCTTCAACATTAATCCCTAAATTACGTGCTAATCGGTCGAGAAATGCTTTCTCGTCGTCTGAAATAACACCATCGTCCATAGCAACACGCACAATAGATGCAAAATGATCTCGATTTCGCTTTTTAAATCCACCATCAAATAATTCTGAAAAAGGCATAATATTTAAATTTTATTTACACAAAATTACATGATTTTTTTCATATTTTTCCTATAACGGCTCTAAATATTTGAACCATACCAATACCACCTGTTTCATTTTTTAAATAGCCTCACAAATTGATTATTAAATGATTGAAAAGTATTAAATTAACAAATTAATCGTATTATGAAATAAGCTACTAAGCTACTACACCATTTTATAACAAAAAAACACCTTCCAAGCTTATGTCTGGAAGGTGTTTTTTTACTTTAATTTAAAAATTGTCTTGTATTATACTTAGACCTTACATCTTCTGTAGCCAAGAACGCACATCTACTTCTTGTTTTATAATGGCGTTTAAGTCTTCTATTTTAACACGTTGCTGCTCCATAGTATCTCTGTGTCTAATAGTCACCATATTATCTTTTAAAGTATCGTGATCTACGGTAATACAAAATGGTGTACCGTTGGCATCTTGTCTTCTGTAGCGTCTGCCAACCGCATCTTTTTCGTCGTAAATCACATTAAAATCCCATTTTAAGTCTTCCACAATTTGTTTGGCCACTTCTGGTAGACCATCCTTTTTAACTAATGGGAAAATAGCGGCTTTTACCGGTGCTAAAACACTTGGTAATTTTAACACGGTTCTTGTGGTGCCATTCTCTAATTCTTCTTCTTGCAAAGCGTTCGAGAATACGGCTAAAAACATTCGGTCTAAACCAATCGATGTTTCAAGAACGTAAGGTGTATAACTGCTGTTTGTCTCAGGGTCGAAATATTGTAATTTTTTTCCAGAGAACTCTTCGTGCGCTTTTAAATCGAAATCGGTTCGCGAGTGAATCCCTTCTAATTCTTTAAAACCAAATGGGAATTTAAACTCAATATCGGTTGCAGCATCGGCGTAATGCGCTAGGTTTTCGTGGTCGTGAAAACGATAATTCTCTTCACCCATTCCCAGAGATAAGTGCCATTTTAATCGGGCTTCTTTCCAATGTTCGTACCATTCTTTTTGAGTACCTGGTTTAATAAAGAATTGCATTTCCATTTGCTCAAACTCACGCATTCTAAAAATAAATTGTCTTGCTACAATCTCATTTCTAAAGGCTTTTCCTGTTTGTGCGATTCCAAATGGAATTTTCAATCTACTGGTTTTTTGCACATTTAAAAAGTTAACAAAAATACCCTGCGCCGTTTCTGGTCTTAAATACAAGTCCATCGCAGAATCTGCTGAGGCGCCAAGTTTAGTACCAAACATTAAATTAAACTGTTTAACATCGGTCCAGTTTCTGCTTCCAGTAGCCGGATCGGCTATTTCTAGCTCTTCAATAAGGCGCTTAACATCTTCTAAATCATTATTTTCCAACGATTTACCCATCCGCGAAAGCGTGGTATTTATTTCTTCTTGATAACCTAAAACGCGTTTATTAGTCGATAAGAATTCTTCTTCATTAAAAGCCTCGCCAAAACGTTTTGCCGCTTTAGCCACTTCTTTTTCTATTTTTGCTTCTATTTTAGCACAGTATTCCTCAATTAAAACATCGGCACGGTAACGCTTTTTAGAATCCTTATTGTCAATTAAAGGATCGTTAAACGCATCGACATGACCAGAGGCTTTCCAAATGGTTGGGTGCATAAAAATTGCAGAGTCAATACCGACCACATTGTCTTGCATTTGCACCATGGCTTTCCACCAATAGTCTCGAATGTTTTTCTTTAACTCTGCTCCGTTTTGTGCATAATCGTAAACTGCACTTAGTCCATCGTAGATCTCACTACTCTGAAACACGTAACCATACTCCTTTGCATGAGAGATTACTTTCTTAAATTGATCATCTTGCTTTGCCATACTGCAAAAATATAAAACCCTTTGAAACTAAAAACTTTTTTGATACAATTTGCAACAAATGCACTCACAAATAATTATATTAGTGAGTTAAGTTACAAAGATGCTAAAAAAATCCATGTATTCGCGATATGTTTAAGGCTGTAGTTAATTTATTCTTTCCAAAAGTATGTTATGCCTGTCTAAATATTTTAGATGATTATGCTAACACTATTTGTATTGACTGTAGACACCATTTACCAGTTACCAACTTTCATTTTGAGCATAATGATACTATAAAAAAAGTACTTTACGGCAGAGCGAAAATAGAAAACGGCACGGCACTTTTTAGGTTTGAGAAAAAAGGGTTGGTACAACAACTTATTCACGGCTTAAAATATAAAGGTTATGAAAATATTGGGTTTTTCTTAGGAAATTGGCTTGGTGGAGAACTAAAAACTATTACACATTACAGCTCTGTAGATATAGTGATTCCTGTACCGCTTCATAAAAATAAATTGAGAAAACGAGGTTTTAATCAAGTGACTAAGTTTGGGCAACAAATTGCAATAGCTTTACATACAGATTACTCAGAAGATGTGCTTGTGAAGATAACTAACACCAAATCGCAAGTGAATAAAAAACGATTTGCACGCTGGAGTAGTCATGAAGAATTATTTGCACTACAAAATCCGTCAATTATAAAAAACAAACACATTCTATTAGTAGACGATATTATTACCACAGGCGCAACCCTAGAAGCCTGTATAGCCGTTTTAAACCAAGCACAGAACGTAAAAATAAGTATTGCTACCATGGCAATAGCTTAATGGGTGTAACCGTTATGTTTTTAAAATTATGTAGGTTTGTAAAAATTTAAATGAGTCGATGAATAAAACCCTTTCTAAATTTGTTTTTGTAGCGCTTATAAGCTTAGTTTTTAGTAACTGTGCCAATCGTGGCACACCTAGCGGCGGACCAAAAGACGAGACACCACCAGTAATTATAAAATCGACTCCAGAGAATTTTTCTACCAATTTTAACGGCAAAGAGATTAGAATTGTTTTTGATGAATACATAAAAATTAAAGATTTACAAAAACAACTCATTATATCGCCTCCCATGAAATGGCAACCCGACATTACTCCGCTTGGTAATGCTAGTAAAGAAATTAGAATTAAAATTAACGATACCCTACAGCCAAACACAACTTATGCCTTTAATTTTGGCAACAGTATCTCAGACAACAATGAGGGTAACCCATTTCCATATTACCGTTATGTGTTTTCTACTGGAGATTACATCGATTCCTTAACCGTAAAAGGTCAAATTATAGATGCGCTAAAACGGCAACCAGAAACCTTTATAACCGTTGGCTTGTACGAAGTAGATTCTACTTTTAACGACTCTATTGTGTACAAAGAATCACCCAAATATATTACCAATACTCTGGATAGTGCCACTACATTTACTATTGAAAATATAAAAGCCGGTAAATATATGCTTATGGCTTTAAACGATGGAAATGGCGATAATAAGTTCCAAAAAAAAACAGATCAGATCGCCTTTCTTGAAAATTTTATAAAAGTTCCCACCGACTCGCTTTATACTCTAAAACTGTTTAATGAAACTCCAGATTTTAGAACGGCAAAACCATTTTTAATATCGGGTGAGAAAATCGCTTTTGGATATGAAGGAGACTATGAAGATATGCGTATTAAATTGATTTCTGAAACTCCAGAAGGTTTTTCGTATAGAATCACTAAAGACCAAAAAACCGACACGCTTTACTATTGGTATAAACCCAGATTAAAAGTAGATTCGCTACAGTTTAAAGTGTCGCACCCAAGTGCAGCTAAAGATTACACCGTATTTATACGGGAACAAAAAAGGGACACACTAATTATTAACTCAGAACCTAGTGGTACCATTCGTTTCGAAGAGCCATTTAAAATTTCTGCAAACACGCCTTTTGTTGCTTTTAATGACCATTTAGTAAACATCTTAGATCAAAATTCTACACGTATAGAATTCACTCATAATTACGACTCCATTACAAATGCGTACCATCTAAACTTTAAAAAAACAGAAGACAACACCTATAGAATACAAGCCCTGCCAGAAGCTTTTATCGATTTTTTTGACCACAAAAACGACACCCTAAATTATGTTCTCAAAACGAGAAAAGAGTCTGATTATGGCTATGTGCGTTTTACACTTGTTAATGCTAAATACCCGCTTATTTTTCAATTAACGGATGCTAAGGGTGATGTAAAATACGAGCAATATGCTACTGAAGCCAAAGCCTTAGATTTTTTAAATTTAGATTCAGGCAAGTATTTTATTCGCGTTATTTTTGATGCCAATGGCAATGGAAAATACGACCCTGGTAATTTTCTTAAAAAGATTCAACCAGAACGTGTTGCTCATTTTGAAATGGACGACGAAATAAGATCGGATTGGGGTCTTGTACAAACGCTTAATTTTATAGAATAAGAAACGTATCGCTATCGTTTAAAAACTTAAATTTACTTCGGTTAGTTAAAAGATGTCGTTTTTCTAAACTTACCATCTCTATTTGCTCGGTATTGGACTTAAATGCAGTTATCTCATGTCCCAATACATCGAAAACTGCAGAATGCCCGGGGTACTCGTTTTGTGCACCGTCGGTTCCCACGCGGTTTACACCAATACAGTAACTCATGTTTTCTATGGCACGTGCTTTTAATAAGGCTGTCCAAGCCGAAATTCTGGGTTTTGGCCAGTTGGCAACATATATTAAAACATCGTAATCTTCAGTATTTCTCGCCCAAACAGGGAAACGCAAATCGTAACAAATTAGAGGACAGATTTTCCAACCTTTATAATCAATAATTATTTTTTCGGCTCCAGCTGTAAACACTTTATCTTCGCCAGCCAATGTAAACGTATGCCGTTTATTATAAATACTTATTTTCCCTGAGGCTTCAACAAATAACAACCGATTGTAATATTTTTTTTCTTCTGAAACAATAAAACTTCCAACAAGTGCCGTATTATGCTTTGAGGCTTCATTTCTCATCCACTCCACCGTTTTACCCTGCATGGTTTCTGCAAGATTTTCTGCATGCATTGTAAAGCCTGTTGTAAACATTTCGGGTAATACAATAAGGTCGACTTCCCCAGATATTTTATTAATCTTTTCTGAAAAATGTGTTCTATTCAGCTCCCGGTTTTCCCAAACTAAATCGGCTTGTATTACAGCAACTTTAAGTTGTTCTTGTCTCATTTGTATTCTGATTTGATAACGTTCATAAAACGCTTTAGATTTTTCAATATTATTCACAGTAAATTTACACAATAAATAAATGCTTCATATCTTTGATTTTATTATAAAATTTACACCATGAAATACTTAAAATTTTTATTGCTTTTCGTTACATTATCAACCTTCTCGCAACAAGGTGGTATGTGGATTCCTTCACTTTTAGAAGGTATGAACGAAAAAGAAATGACCAGCCTAGGCAGCAAGTTAACCGCCAAAGATATTTACGATGTTAACAACTCTAGCATAAAAGATGCTATTGGTCACTTTAACGGCGGTTGTACCAGTGAAGTGATTTCGCCTAAAGGCTTAATTTTAACGAACCACCACTGTGGCTATAGCCAAATTCAATCGCATTCTTCATTAGAAAACAATTATTTAGAAAATGGATTTTGGGCTAAAAATTTAAAGGATGAACTACCTAATAAAGGTTTGTTTATAGAATTTATTGTAAGCATTCATGACGTTACCCAAGAGGTTTTGGCAAATATAAACGAGCAAATGACTGAAAAAGAAAAACAGTCTGCCATCGATAAAGCCAGTAACGGTATTTTAAAAAATTGGCCTAAAGAAGATTGGCAAGACTCTAAAATTAAATCGTTTTACAAGGGAAATCAGTATTTTTTATTTGTTACCGAGCGTTTTAACGACATCCGTTTAGTTGGTGCACCACCAAACAGTATTGGTAAGTTTGGTAGCGACACCGATAATTGGGTGTTCCCGAGACATACAGGCGATTTCGCTTTATTTAGAATTTATGCCGATGCCAATAACCGCCCTGCAGAATACAGTGAAAACAACAAACCTTACACACCAAAACATTATTTACCAATCTCTTTAGATGGTGTTGAAGAAGGCGATTTTACAATGGTATTCGGTTTTCCTGGTCGTACCAACGAGTACTTGCCTGCTTTGGCTATAGAACATATTACCAAAGATTATAATCCAACAAATATTGCCATTCGCGATGCCGCTTTACAAGTTATTAATGAAAAAATGATAGCCGATGACGAGGTGCGTATAAAATATGCCTCGAAACAAGCTCGAATAGCCAATGCCTGGAAAAAATGGATTGGTGAGAATTTAGGCATTGAAAAAAGTAATGCCGTTGAAAACAGACGTAAATTTGAAGCCACCTTTACCAAAGCTTTAAAAGAAAAAGGCTTAGAAGACAAGTATGGTGATATTCTTCCAGAATTTGACCGCCTCTACAAAGACTTTGGACCAGTAAATATAAAACACCGTAATTTTATTGAGGTATTTTTAGTAACTAATGAATTGTTGCAAATGACCTTTAGAACCTACCAAATGGAGCAAGCCATGAGTAAAAATCCTGAACTCTTTGATACGGCAAAGCAAAATCTTATAGGAAGACTTCAAGGCATTCATAAAAACTACAATGTTGATGTAGACCAAGGTGTGTTTAAAAATGTTATGCCGTTATATACCGATAATGTAGATGCTTCAATTTACAACAACACCGCATTTACAAATTTAGACACGGCTTTAAAATTACTGGAAGGCAGTCCAAAAGAGGTTTTAAAGAACATTAATAACGATGCCGCTTACAGCTATGCAAAACCATTTATTGAGGAATTTTACAATGAGATAGACAAGGAATTTCAGCAAAAAAACGAACCTATAACGGCTTTACAAACCAGATACATGACTGCTTTAATGGAAGCTTTACCAAATGCACGATATTTCCCAGATGCCAACAGCACACTGCGCGTAACCTATGGTCAGGTACGTGGCTATTCCCCGAGAGATGCCGTGTATTACAACCACGTGAGTTATTTAGATGGGGTTGTTGAAAAGTATATTCCAGGAGATTACGAGTTTGATGTGCCTCAAAAACTATTGGATTTATACGCTGCCAAGGATTTTGGTCAATATGCCGATACCAACGGGAAAGTACCCGTTTGCTTCTTAGGAACCAACCACACTACTGGGGGTAACTCTGGTAGCCCAGCTATTGATGCACACGGAAATTTAATAGGTTTAAATTTTGACCGTGTTTGGGAAGGTACCATGAGCGATATGAACTACGATCCAGAAATTTGCCGAAACATCATGGTTGATGTACGTTACATCCTCTTTATAATTGACAAATATGCCGGTGCCAAACATTTAATTGATGAAATGACTTTGGTGCATCCTAAAAAATAATTTTTAAAATATTAACACATTCAGACCTGTTGGATTTTAAAATCTGATGGGTCTTTTTTTTTGTTAATAAACCTTTATAGACCGCAAGTCTATAATTTTGCCAAAAGAATAAAACACTTTTAATAAAACACTTCTTAGTACAGGACAAAAGTTTTAAACCAAAACACAAAACGCACATATTCATTTTGTGGCAGTTTGCACGTTATACAGACCTAAGAGATTTTTGAAACCTCTGATAGGTCTTGGTTAACCTGAAAATTCCATGTAGATAACTTTTCAAATTTAATTTTTGTCATGCACTAATAAAACCACTTTGTCGTCTAGGCTTTGTTACTTGGTGATTTTCATTAAAAAACCTAGAATCTTCAAAAAAACCCCTAGCCGTGTCATTTCGACGCTAGGAGAAATCGCATAATGCTAAGAAGAACAATAGCGCTTATGGGACATCTCAATCGTAACTCATTTCAACATATCAAAAATAAAGTGGAACGGCTAAATAATCTCCATCTTCTTCAACAAAAAAGACGCATTCATGTTTTGGCAAATGCCTTCCTTCAAGGTGTAATCAAAATGAAGCTCATCATCTATAATTTCGGCATCAAAATAGTAGTTTTTAACTTGGTCGAGCTCCTTTTCAATCTCACACAAACTCAAATCGTGCGTGGCAATAATTCCCGTAGCGTTAGAAGCGACTAGTTTCTCAACAAATTTTCGGGAACCCATAGCTTTATCGGTGCTGTTAGTTCCTTTTAAAATTTCATCTAAAACAATAAAGTAAGACTCCTTTTTAATGGCATCTACAATGTACTTTAAACGCGTTAATTCTGAAAAGAAATACGAGCTATCATCTGTTAAAGAATCGGTAGTACGCATGCTAGTAATTAACTTCACTGGTGCATATTGACTTGATTTGGCACACACAGGCAGACCAACATTGGCCATAACAATGTGTAAAGACACGGTTCTTAAAAAGGTACTTTTTCCAGCCATATTGGCACCAGTAACTATAAAAAACTGCTCGTTATTAATGGTTAAATCACTATCTACTCGTTTGTTTTTATTAAGTAACGGGTGCCCTAGACCTTTAGCTTTTATAACCAATTCGCCTTTAGTAATCTCAGGAAACACAAATTCTGGATGATTGTATGCAAACCCTCCAAGCGAATTATATGCATCAAAAAAAGAAACGACCTCAAACCAATCGGAGACCTTATCGCCATAATTGTTAATCCACTGCTCGACACGATAACTGTTTTTTAAATCTGATAGGAAAAACCCATTTCCAAAAATTGCCGAAATCAGATTATTTCGGTTATCCAAAGCATCCAAAGATTTCGAAAGCTTCTTAAAGATGGTTGACGCCTTTTTAGTATCCGACTGAATGTTTTGTTGCTTTTCTTTCAATAATTCTGAAGTAAAATTTTCGTTTTCAATACGTTCTAAAAGCAATGCATATTGACGAAATGTATCTTTCACCTTATCGGTATTGGCCGACAACACATTTATTTTTTTTAAAAACCAACCAGTAATACCCAACCCTAACAGCAACCAATACCCAATAAAAGCCATATCTATAAGCTTAAAAAAAGCCAGTGCGAATAATGATAAAGATAAAAAGGTAAATACCAACGGAAACCAACTCATTATTTTTGGCAGCACTGTTTTATAGTTTTGCAGCCATTTAATAATGGTTTTTGCAGAAGTCTCAACAGCCACTAAACTTGATGTTGCCGAGTAATACTGCCGCCATTCTGGTTTGCTGCTTAACTCTTTAATGGCATCTTGTCGTAAAACAATAGCATCGGTAGTATTTGCTAGTAAAGCATCGGCTAGTTTCTTAGTGCCTTCATGAATAGTACTGCGGTTTAAATATTGAAAAAAAGAACCACGACCAAATAAATCAATATCTAAACTGTAAAAGTGATTCGGGTCTTGAAATTGTGAGCCTGTGTCTCGATCGTAAAAATTACCCGAAGCAATTTTAATTTCATCTTCATTAATTTTTGCTAAAGCCTTATTAAAGTTTCGTTGCGCTTTAATATCGGTATATTTCGATAGTAAAAAGGTAAAAATAACAGTACCCATTATAAATATTAACACAGCGAGCTGCCAATAGTTAAAGCTTAAATACAAACCTAAACCCGTTGCTAAAAACACCAAGAGCCTAAGCACACTTAAAGTAGCCATACGTTTATAAAGCTTAGACGCCTTAGAGTTATAAAGTTCTAAATGGGTTTTATAATATGTTAAAGGATTATTCATTGTAAATATTGATTCTGTTTCACTATTGGTAAGCATTGCGATTTCTCGAGTAATCTTAAAGCTTACTTTGAGGATTTCGTTTTTGTAAAGAAACAAAAAAGCCCTGAAAATTTTCAGAGCTTTCTACTATGTTTCTATTAAATTTTTTAGTCTCTAGAACCTCCAAATACTTGAAGTGCCCAATACACTAAAGAGGCCAAAGCACCAATGGCGCCAACTAAATAAGTTCTTGCTGCCCATTTTAGAGCATCCTCAGAACCTGCATACTCCTCTTGAGATACCATATTTTTGTTCTTTAACCAGGCTAGAGCTCTATTACTCGCATCGTACTCAACAGGCAGGGTTACAAAGCTAAATAAGGTTGCAAACCCCATCATAACTAAGCCCGCAATAGCAACCCAATAACCAAGCCCTATACCGGCAGCTGCACCAAGCATTAATCCGCCAATTATAACCCATTGAGACATCCCAGAGGTTACACTTACAACAGGCACTAAAGCCGAGCGCATTTTTAACCACTCGTAAGCTTGCGCATGTTGCACAGCATGACCACATTCGTGAGCTGCCACAGCTGCCGCCGCTGCATTACGTTGGTTATAAACCGATTCGCTTAAATTAACCGTTTTATTTTTAGGGTTATAATGGTCTGTTAATTGCCCAGGTGTCGAGATGACCTCAACATCGCGTATGCCATGATCTGCCAACATTTTTTCGGCAATCTCAGCACCACTCATACCATTACGCAATTGAATTTTAGAGTACGTATCAAATTTTCTTTTTAAAGTACTGCTCACCAACCAACTTACAAGCCCAATGGCACCTATCAATATATAATATCCAATCATTAAATTAATTTTTATGTTTTACAAATTTAGATTTTTTATAGCAAAAAACAAGCCAAACATAAATTAAGAAAATTTGTCAGTCTATTACAATTCTAGCGGTTGATAGTCCATTTCGAATGCTTCGGCAATTTCTTTATAAACAATCTTACCATGAACAACATTTAATCCTCTGGCCAATGGTTTGTTTATTTGACATGCTTTTTCCCAACCGTTCTCTGCCAATTTTAATACATAGGGCAGTGTCACGTTGGTTAAGGCCACTGTAGAGGTGTAAGGTACAGCTCCAGGCATATTAGCCACACAATAATGTACCACATCGTCTATAATAAAGGTGGGATCTGCGTGTGTTGTCGCTTTTGTAGTTTCAAAACAGCCGCCCTGATCTACGGCAACATCAACCATTACGGTGCCTGCACGCATAGATTTTAGCATATCTCTAGTGATTAACTTAGGGGCTTTAGCACCTTTTATTAATACTCCTCCAACAATTAAATCGGAATACTCAATATGTTTCCTTATGTTGTATTCACTGGAGAACTCGGTGGTTACATTACTTGGCATAATGTCGTTAATATGGCGCAACTGCTTCATATTAACATCCATTATTGTCACGATGGCACCCAGTCCTGCAGCCATTTTTGCTGCCTGCATTCCTACTACACCACCACCTAAAATTAAAACTCTTCCTGGTGGGACTCCAGGCACACCTCCCAGTAAGACTCCACGTCCTTTAACGGGTTTTTCTAAATATTTAGCCCCTTGTTGAATAGACATTCTACCTGCCACCTCAGACATTGGGATAAGTAGAGGCAGAGAGCCATCAGTATCTTCAACAGTTTCGTATGCGATACAAACCGATCCACTTTTAAGCATGGCATCTGTAAGTGTTTTGCTAGAAGCAAAATGAAAAAAAGTAAATACTAAATGATGTGACTTAATTAAACCGTATTCTTCTTCAATAGGTTCCTTAACTTTAACAATCATTTCGGAAGCAGCATAAATTTCCTCAATAGTATCAAGTATTTCAGCACCAGCCTGAATATAATCTGCATCCGAAAAACCACTCATCATACCTGCACGCTTTTGTACATATACCGTGTGGTTTCGTTTTGTAAGTTCGAAAACTCCCGAAGGCGTCATGCCTACCCGGTTTTCATTGTTTTTAATTTCAATAGGAATACCAATTTTCATAGGTTAAAATATTTATTTTTCAATTTTATGTTATAAAGGTAAAAATAAATATTTTAAAAAAAACTCTAGAAATTTCAATATTTTTTAGTTATAAATCAAAATATCACCCTAAAATTAAGAATTACTTATATTTTTTGACGACATAATAGCTATTTAAAGCCTTCTTTTTCAGAGAAAACTCATGATCTGAGGAATATAAAATTAAAAACAATAGACCTTTATCTAGGTCATACGTGTATTAAAATCCAGATTTGAAGGGTTTTTTATGCGGAATCAAGCACTGGGTAACACAAGATTAGTTATACCAAATTAACCTTACGACATTTCAAAATTAAATTGGTAATAGGTTTTGTTTTAGCGTATTCAAACTTAAATACAAAAAGGCTTCATAGATACAAAGGCTGAAGTGGTAAAAAAGATTTTTAAGCAACTTCAAAGAAAACTAAAAAGAAAACCCCGAGGCACAGCCATCGGGGAAATTTATATGATACAAAAAGCACACAACACTTAAAAAATTGCTTTAATAAGACCTCATATTACCCTACGATATTGACAATCTTTCCAGGTACTACAATCACCTTTTTAGGTGTTCGTCCTGCCAGTTGTTCTTGTGTTTTCTCGTTTGCTAACACGGCTTTTTCAATATCGTCTTTACTCATATCTAAAGGCAACTCCATAGTAAAACGCATTTTTCCGTTAAACGAAATGGGGTAATTTTTGTTGCTTTCTACTAGGTGCTTCGCCTCAAATTTTGGGAATGTGGCCGTGGCAATAGATGTCTTATGACCCAATTTTTGCCATAATTCCTCTGCAATATGTGGGGCATAAGGAGAAATTAAAATCAATAAAGGCTCTAAAACAGTTTTACTTGTGCATTTTTGAGCTACCAATTCGTTAACGGCAATCATAAATGTTGACACCGATGTATTAAACGAAAAACTCTCGATATCTTCTTGTACTTTTTTAATGGTTTTATGTAGAGTTTTTAATGCTTCTTGGGTTGCTGGTGCATCGTTAACCCGTAAACCATTTTCATCAACATATAGTTTCCAAAGTTTTTTAAGGAAAGAGTGCACTCCAGAAATACCCGCAGTATTCCATGGCTTATACTGCTCTAAAGGGCCAAGAAACATTTCGTAAAGACGCAGACTGTCTGCTCCATAATCTTTAACAATATCGTCTGGATTAACGACATTTAATTTAGATTTAGACATTTTTTCTACATCTCTTCCTACCGTATACACACCATCTTCTAACAAGAAATCTGCACTTGCATAATCTTTTCCAAATTCACTATCATTTTTTAGTGCTTCGATATTCAATTCATCTGATGCGTTCACATAGCCTACTTTAACATGTATAGGAATTAAGTCGACTAAGGCAGAATCTGAACCGACAAAATCTCTAACGATGTCTTGAGCGACTTCAAACGTCTCTTTACTGTTAAATTTATCCCATACCGATTTAGGAACGTACTTGTTAGGGAAGCCAGACACGCGATAAACAAAAGCACTCGTCCCCAAAATCATGCCTTGGTTAATTAATTTTTTAGCAAACTCATCAACTGGTACTTCGCCTTTATCGAATAAGAATTTTTGCCAAAACCGCGCATATAATAAATGGCCTGTGGCATGCTCGCTCCCACCAATATACAAGTCGACATCTTTCCAATAATTAAGGGCTTCTTTACTTGCAAACACTTCGGTGTTATGGGCGTCCATATAACGGTTAAAGTACCAAGAACTTCCTGCCCAACCTGGCATGGTATTAAGCTCTAAAGGATGAATGTGCTTATTGTCGATTAAATCGTTTGAAACCACTTCGTTTTTAAGGGTATCCCAAGCCCAAACCGTAGCATTGCCCAGTGGAGGTTCGCCAGTTTCGGTAGGTAAATATTTTTCGACTTCTGGTAGTTTTATGGGTAAATGTTCTGCGCTAATCATTTGCGGCATCCCCTCGACGTAATATACAGGAAACGGTTCGCCCCAATAACGCTGGCGACTAAACACAGCATCGCGTAAACGGTAATTGGTTTTCCCTACACCTTGACCCATTTGCTCCAACTCGAAAATAACGCGCTTGGTAGCCTTCTTATAATTCATCCCGTTAAGAAAATCACTATTACCAATAATGGTTTTTTCTTTCTCTGAAAACGCTTCTTCTGAAATATCAACCCCTTCAAAAATATTAGGTATAGGTATATTAAAATGCTTAGCAAAATCGTAATCGCGCTGATCGCCACAAGGTACAGACATAACAGCGCCGGTACCGTATCCAGCTAAAACATAATCGCCAATCCAGATTGGAATAGGTGCTTTTGTAAACGGATGTTCTGCATAAGCTCCAGTAAACACACCAGATATGGTTTTTACATCGGCCATTCTATCGCGCTCACTGCGCTTAGATGATGCCAAAACGTAAGCTTCTACAGCATCTTTTTGCTCTGAGGTTGTTATTTGTGAAACTAAGTCGTGCTCTGGTGCTAATGTCATAAAACTAACGCCAAAAATAGTGTCTGGTCGAGTGGTAAACACATCTATAACGGCTTCGTGGTTTTTTACTTTGAATGTTACAGAAGCCCCAACAGATTTCCCAATCCAATTACGCTGACTTTCTTTTAAAGCATCGGTCCAATCAATATCATCTAAGCCCTGTAATAAACGTTCGGCATAAGCAGAAATACGCATGCTCCATTGGGTCATTTTCTTACGTATCACAGGATAGCCTCCACGTTCTGATACGCCATTAACAATCTCGTCGTTTGCTAAAACGGTGCCTAAATCTGGACACCAGTTCACTTCGGTTTCTGCTAAATAGGTTAATCTGTATTGCAATAAAATTTCTTGCTGCTTCTTTGATGAAAACGCATTCCAATCATTTGCAGAGAAAGATTCAATATCGTCATCGCAAACTGCATTTACTTTTGTGTTTCCTTCTGAAGCAAATATTCGTTCTAATGTTGAAATCGCCTCAGCTTTATCTGAATCTTTATTGTACCAAGAATTAAATAATTGAATAAAAATCCATTGTGTCCACTTGTAATAACTCGGGTCTGAGGTTCTTACTTCCCGAGACCAATCGAACGAAAATCCAATTTGATCCAATTGACGGCGGTAGGTTTTAATATTTTCTGCGGTGGTAATAGCCGGGTGCTGCCCGGTTTGTATAGCGTATTGCTCGGCCGGCAAACCAAAGCTATCGTAACCCTGAGGATGCAAAACGTTAAACCCTTGATGCCTTTTGTAACGCGCATAAATATCGGAAGCGATATATCCCAACGGATGCCCTACATGTAAACCTGCACCACTTGGGTAGGGAAACATATCTAGAACGTAATATTTTGGTTTTTCGCTACTATTCTCGGCTTTAAACGTTTGGTTTTCGGCCCAATATTTTTGCCACTTGGCCTCTATCTCGTTAAAATTGTATTGCATCTTTATTTTTAATCGGTTAGCATGATTACAAAAACGTTAATGCATTTTCACATTATTAAAATGCAACTAACTCTTAACGTTTGGTTTTTAATCACGAATTTTAAAGCTGCAAATTTACGTTTTTATAAATCAACTTAAAAACCTTTGTATTTAATAGTTTGTACTCCAAAAAAACACACAAGACTCAGAGAAAAACTAATATCAGGTTAAAACTTCTTTTTTTTATGACTTAACCAGGTTTCATGAAAATGTAGACTATATATAATGTGGTTATCACAACAATATTAAGATGTTTTAGTTAATATAAACAAAGATTGCCAAGACTTTGTTATTTTTACCTTTTTAATATTATTTTTATGAGTTCATCTTTCGAAAAACATCAAAAACGCAGACTTATTTCCTCCTATTTCTCGGTGGTATTAAGTATTGCTTTGGTTTTGTTTTTATTAGGTTTATTAGGCTTGCTTATTCTCAATGCCAAAAAAGTCTCAGATCATTTTAAAGAGCAGGTGGTGCTTACTATATATTTAAAAGAAAATGCCAAAGATGTAGAAGTAAAGCAACTTGAAAAAAGCCTAGCAATGGCCGATTATGTTAAATCGACCGAATACGTCTCTAAAGAACAGGCTGCAGAATTTATGAAGGCCGAAAACGGTGAGGATTTCATGGACTTTGTAGGTTACAATCCGCTGCAAAACTCTATAGATGTGCATTTAAAAGCAGATTTTGTAACCTCTGAGCATCTGGACAAAATTTCGGCGGAAGCCTTAAATAAAAATTTTGTAGATGAAGTAACCTATGATAACGACCTTGTAAACTTGATGAACGATAACGTGAGAAAGATAAGTCTTTGGGTTTTAGTAATTAGCGGTATTTTTACTGTAATTGCCGTGTTATTGATTAATAGCTCTATAAGATTGTCGGTTTACTCCAAACGCTTTACTATTAAAACCATGCAAATGGTGGGCGCCACAAAACAGTTTATAAGGCGTCCGTTTGTACTTAAAAGTGTGCGTTTAGGCATAATTGGTGCCATTATCGCTTTAATTGGAATGGGTGTTGTTCTATTTTATCTCAACAAAACTTTCACAGAACTAGAATTATTAAGCAATCCCATTTTAGTGGGTGCTCTGTTTATGTTTATTTTTGCCTTAGGCATTGTGATAACTTGGATTAGTACTCACTTTGCAACCCAACGTTTTCTAAATCTTAAAACCGACCAATTATACTATTAACAATATTTACGAATATGTTACCCTTCAATTTTAAATAAATACGTTAATTTGCACAATTGTTTTACAAAGGATTATGGGAGAAAAAAAAGGAGATAAAAATTCGAAACCAGTATTTGTTTTTGGGAGAAAAAACTATAAATTCATGTTTATTGGTTTAGCTTGTATTGCGTTAGGTTTTATTCTAATGGCTGGCGGTGGCAGCGACGATCCAAATGTTTTTAGTCCCGACATTTTTAGTTGGAGACGCATTCATTTAGCACCAACTTTTATCATGATTGGATTTGGCTTACAGGTTTACGCTATTTTATTGAATCCTAATAAATCTAATTCCGAAAAATAAACAGCCAATAATCGGGCTTTAAAGCCTATACTTCTCAATTATAATATTATTTGTCACATGGACATAATCGACTCAATTATTCTTGGAATAATTCAAGGGCTAACCGAATTTTTACCCGTATCGTCTAGCGGTCATTTAGAAATAGGAAAAGCCATTCTTGGTGATGATTCTTTACCTGAAGAGAGTTTACTATTTTCTGTAGTCCTACATTTTGCAACCGCATTAAGTACTATGGTTGTTTTTAGGAAAGATATTTTTAGCCTTGTTAAAGGAGCATTAAAATTTGAATGGAATGAAGATTTACAATTCATTTCTAAAATTGCTTTTTCGTTAATTCCTGCAGTTGCGATTGGGTTACTGTTTGAAAAACAGTTAGAATCTCTTTTTGGAGACAATATATTATTTGTAGGTCTCATGCTTATTATCACAGCCGTTTTATTATTTTTAGCCGATAAAGCGAAAGACACCAACAAAAAGGTATCTTTTAAAGACGCCTTTATAATTGGTATTTCGCAAGCAATAGCGCTATTGCCTGGCATTTCTCGCTCTGGAGCAACCATCTCTACATCGGTATTATTAGGAAATGATAAAACTAAGGCAGCGCGGTTCTCTTTTTTAATGGTGGTGCCTTTAATATTTGGTAAAATAGCTAAGGATGCTTTAAGTGGAGATATTTCGATGGAAAGTCAGAATATAACCGCATTAGCTGCAGGATTTATTGCGGCCTTTGTATCGGGGCTCTTTGCCTGCACATGGATGATTGCTTTAGTTAAAAAAAGCAAACTCTCTTACTTCGCCTACTATTGTATAATTGTTGGTGTTATTGCTATTGTTTTTGCTTTACTAAACTCGTAATATGAATTCGAAAGAAGCCTATCTTTCTGGCCAGATTTTACTTATCGATAAGCCTTTAAACTGGACCTCGTTTCAGGTGGTAAACAAACTTCGTTGGGAGCTACGCCAAGCGTTCGATATAAAAAAAATTAAAGTTGGTCATGCCGGCACACTAGATCCGCTAGCTACAGGCTTGTTAGTAATTTGCACGGGTAAAATGACCAAGCAAATCGACACCTTTCAGGGACAAATAAAAGAATATACCGGTACTTTTGTTTTGGGAAGCACCACCCCTTCTTTCGATTTGGAAACTGAAATTAACGACACCTTCGAAACCAAACATATTTCGAAGAGCTTGATTCTAAATACAACCAAACAATTTATTGGAGACATACAGCAATTTCCTCCTGTTTTTTCAGCATTAAAAAAAGACGGAAAACGCTTATACGAGTATGCTAGAGCTGGTGAGTCGGTAGAGATAAAATCGAGAACGGTAAATATTCAAGCCTTCGAAATTACAAGAATTGATGGCTTAGAAGTAGATTTTAGAGTCGTTTGCAGCAAAGGCACGTACATTCGAACTTTAGCAAACGACTTTGGAAAGGCGCTGCAGTCTGGAGCGCATCTATCTGCTTTAAGACGTACAAAAATTGGAGATTTTAATGTAGCCGATGCCGTTTCAATAGAAACTTTCATAGCATCATTAAAAGGCTAAATTGTTTATTTTTGCGTATATTTCGGAAATAACCTACTCAAAGTAAAAACAACTCTGGACTTAACAAATCAACATAAAGCGTTACTCATTACGTTTCTTTTAACGGGTACAGTCCTGCTTTTTATTTTTAATCTCGGCTTAAAAAAACATCCAGAAATAGCCGCAGAAAGTTATTATCAAATAATACCAGAAGAAGAACTTACTGAAGAAGCTCTTGAAAAACTGGAGAAGTTAGAGGAATTAAATGCTAGCCAAGCCGAAACCAACAAAGCATTTAATGAGACTACAAAAAATAAACCTTTTGCCGAGGCTTATAAACCCATTACGCCACCAGAAGAATACATACCAAAAAGTAACGACGCTTTCGAGCAAGAAGAAACTTTTGAAAAAGAATATAAGGACACTTACGAATCTAAACTGAACACTGAAGCCCTTTCCTCTTTTAATAAGGTAAACGAATTACTGAAAAAACAACAAAACGAGGGTGAAAACACCAAAAGCAGCATTAGCTTTTCACTAAAAGACAGAGAAAAAATTCATATTCCTATTCCTGTATATTTATGTGAAGTGGGCGGCAAAATAGTGATAAACATTACAGTAAACACCAACGGTAATGTTGTTGATGCTTACGTAAATTCTTCCTCATCGACATCTAACCAATGTCTAGTCGAGCATGCTTTAGAGTATGCAAGAGCATCAAAATTTAATGCCGATGCTAGCAAAAAAGAGCAAATAGGCTCTATAACTTTTCACTTTATTGGCAAACTTTAGACTCCAGTTTGTTAAGCATTTCAGTTAAATCTGTAATAACATTTTGCCCTTTATCTTTATTGTACCAATGTTGTAAATCTTCTTTAAATTCTGGAGTAATAGCACCGTATTTTGCTTTAAAACGAGTCACATAATTTGTAGCCTCTGTTGGTCGTGGTCCAAAAGTATTCAAAACTTCGCCAGTAGCATTGTCAAGCATTATTAATTTAGGTATTGAACGGCCGCCATCTGTTAAAAAAGCATCCATTAATTCTAAATTTTCATCTCGAAGCACTAATTTTAAATCTATATTGTCGTTTAATTCGGCTACTTTATTAATAGCAGGTACCACATGTGCCGCATCCCCACACCAGCTTTCTGTTATAACCAACCAAGTCACTTTTTCTTGAACAGCCATAATTTTATCTTTAAGCTCTTCAGAAATTTTAATGGTTTTATCCCAACGCTTCATTCGGCTTTCGTTAACCTTGGTGAACTCAATTAACTCCTCAGTTTTTTCTGGTCCTGTTGTAGAACCCTCTCCAACCAACTGCTTCATTAAATCTCTGTACTCACCGTATGTCATACTGTGTTCTAAACTATTTTTTATAATAGAATCCATAATTTTTTTGTTTTTTTGATAAAAAATTAATCTGCAAATTTAGTATCTTAACATCTTAATTTAGATGACTTTTGTCATATTATGCACATAAACCTTACAACGCCTTAAAAATTTAACTTATTTAGGGTCTTAATCTTAGGATATGGAAAATAATAAATGTGGTTGGTGTGTTGGCGACACGCTTTACGAAACCTATCATGACGAAGAATGGGGCGTTCCCGTTTACGATGATGCTAAACTTTTTGAATTTTTAATTTTAGAAACCTTTCAAGCTGGTTTAAGCTGGATTACCGTTTTGCGTAAACGTGAAAATTTTAGAAAAGCCTTCGATAATTTCGATTATAAAAAAATAGCTACTTATAACCAAGAGAAAACAGATGCCTTACTGCAAGATTCGGGAATTATAAGAAATAAGCTAAAAGTAAAAGCCACCATTAGCAACGCACAGGCTTTTATAAAAATTCAGAAAGAATTTGGGTCGTTCTCAAAATACATTTGGGACTTTGTTGATGGAAAACCCATTAAAAACGCGATTAGAAATTACAAAGATGCACCAACCAACACAGCGCTAAGCGACGCTATAAGCAAAGACTTAAAAAAATACGGTTTTAAATTTGTGGGTTCTACCGTTGTTTATGCGCATATGCAAGCTACAGGAATGGTAAACGACCACGAGGTGGGGTGTTTTAGGTATGCAGAGGTTTGATTTTCGATAAATACAATTATGGTTAAGTTTAGCTATACGCCATGACTGCTGCTAATTTAAATCTCCCGATAAATCTTTTTCGTAAAACACCACGCTCGTTTAACTATAAATATTTTAAAAAATCATCTCTAGAAATCTCCTCGGCTCCTAAACTTTCAAGATGTTTGGTGTGCACTTGACAATCTATAAGCTTATAATTCGTATTTTGTACAAATGTGATAAGCCCTACTTTACTTGCGTTACTTTCTTTAGCAAACATACTCTCGCCGCAAAATACGCTATTTCCCAGGTCTATACCATACAAGCCTCCAACCAAAGTATTATCCCGCCATACCTCAACAGATTTTGCATAACCTAATTCATGAAGTTTTACATAGGCCTCAATCATACTACTAGTTATCCAAGTACTTGCTTGATCTTTACGTTTTATTTTAGAACAGGCTGTAATTACCGCTTTAAACGCCTTATTGACCGTGACAGAATAATTGCCATTACGCAACACCTGTTTCATGCTTTTAGAAACCTTTAGTTTCTCTGGAAATAACACAAATCGCGGGTTAGGCGACCACCACAAAATAGGCTCCTCATTTTCAAACCAAGGAAATATACCATGTTTATAAGCGTATAATAAACGCTGTACAGACAAATCTCCACCAATAGCCAGTAAGCCCTCTGGAGTGGCTTCGTTAACATCGGGAAATTTTATATTCTGGAAAGAATACTGCATTGTAATTTTCTTATTAAAATAATAACCTCAACGCTTTAACAAACATTGAGGTTATTAAAATTAGAACTCTAAAAACATTATTGTATTACCTATTATAGATTATATAATTGTTAAACAATACCGTAATTGAGTTACTATTTAAAAAGGCAGATCGTCGTGATCGTCTTCCTTTAAATTCGATGCTGGCTCAAAAGCGTCTGTTGGTGGTACTGGTGGTAAATTCCCCTCTGAAGCCTCTGTTTGCAAAGCCTCAATTCTCCAACCTTGAATCGAATTGAAATACTTGGTTTCGCCTTGTGGGTTAACCCACTCCCTACCTCGTAAATTAATGCTTATTTTAACTTGTTGTCCAACATTATAACTGTTAAGTAAATCTGTTTTATCTTGAACAAATTCCACCATAATATGCTGTGGATATTGCTCCTCTGTAGTAACCACTACCTCTCTTTTTCTAAACCCGTTACTACCAAAAGTTTGAGTTTCTCCTATCATTTTAATTCTTCCTTGAACTTCCATTTAATCAATTTTTATTCGTAATTATTATTCTTGTATTCTACTCTTTTTTAGGCCAATAAAATTTTCCAAGCGCTATCGACATCGCCTTGACTTAAATAATTTTGCGCCAATTTGTGCTTTTCTACGAGTGTCGCAGATTTGATATCAGGATGGCGCGATCCTAAATTTTCAACAAAATGCTGTACACTTTTATCCGTTGGCAAGGCTTCAACATTAGCTAACATTCCAAAATTATTTCCTGTTAAAACCGTACTGTTTTTAACACAATCGGGGAAACTATCGACACCAATACCTAAAGTGGATAAAGGTTTTGGAATTTCGAAAAAACCGTTTTTTGCTCGGCTGTAATAGCTCCCCCCTGCTCTGGCAACCAAATCTAATTTATTTTGATTTATCGTACCTTCTTCATCTAAAACATTTTTGTTAATATGAAGTTTTACAACTTCGCAAATCACAAGATTCCCTGCACCACCTTTATCTCCTAATTTAACAATTTCGTTCACTTGACATTCAAATTGAATTGGAGATTCTGCAACACGAAACGGTTTAACAATATCAGACTTCAGCATGGTTAAGCCGGCCTTTTCAAACTCATTAACTCCCTCTTCATATTCTGTACTACTCAAAGACATTTGATGCACCAAATCATAATTTACAACGTTAATCACCACTTCTTTTACAGCCTCTACATTTTGCAATGTGTGTTTAACCGTATTTCCTCTAACCCGACGCGCTGGAGAAAAAATGAGAATTGGTGGATTTGCGCTAAACACATTAAAAAAACTAAACGGTGCTAAATTAGGTTTACCATTAGCGTCTAAAGTACTGGCGAATGCAATAGGTCTAGGCGCTACTGCACTTAGCAAGTACGCATGCAATTTACTAGTTGACAATTCTTTAGGACTAAAAGAGGTCATGAAATCTTGAATTTAGTTTTCACAAAACTAGTCAAAAAATATCTAAAAATTCAATCTAGTTTTAACAATAGTTTCCACTTGTTAAAAAATAATCAATAACTTACTCTTATCTATGTAGAAAACGTATTTTAATCAACTAAAATCCGATTTATAAACTACTCCAGCAATAATATTTATAGATTTGCATTATATTACTTGAGAAACAATTGCAAATGATTTTTGAAGAGTATAAAAATACGTTTCGATGGATTATGATTGTGGCATCATTCTTAATCGTAGCTCTTATTTTGTTGAAAACTTACGAGTTTTTTCAACATTTTAAAGAAGAGGAACGTATTAAAATGGAAAATTGGTCTTTTGCTCAAAGTGATTTGCTTAAAACAGACAATTTAGATGTTAATTTGGGAGACTTACCCTTAAAGGTGATTACCAGTAACCAAACTACACCTATGATTAAGGTGGATAAAGATGGTACTATTGAGTTTAACAACATCAATGATAAAAGAGCCACAGACTCCACCTATATTAATAAACTTATTTTAAAATTTAAACAAGAGAACACTCCCATTCAAGTCACATTAGACGACACGATTGTAAGTACCATTTACTATGGCAACTCCCCTTTGTTAAATAAATTAAAATACTATCCGCTTGCATTAATTCTTATTATTGTTTTATTTGGAGCTGTTATATTTTTCTTTTATCGCAGTAATAAAAATGCCACTCAAAACAAACTGTGGTCTGGTATGGCAAAAGAAACCGCACATCAAATAGGCACACCATTATCGTCTTTAATTGGTTGGACAGAAATTTTAAAAAGCGAACAGGTTAACCCTGATTATATTGTTGAAATTGAAAAAGATATAAATCGTTTACAAACCATCACAGAACGTTTTAGTAAAATAGGTTCTATTCCAATCTTAGAACGTGCCGATATTATAAAAGAGACCATTGAAGCTTACAGTTATTTAAAAACAAGATCGTCTAAGCTTGTAGAATTTGATATGGTTACACCAACAGGAGAGCTACCAGTAAAACTAAATAAGCAACTGTATGGTTGGGTGATTGAAAACTTAGTAAAAAATGCTATTGATGCCATGAAGGGCAGAGGAAAGCTATCCATAAGAATTACCAAATTAGAAAAAAACGTAAAAATAGAGATAGAAGATACTGGAAAAGGAATTCCAAAACATCAATTTAAAAAAATATTCGAACCTGGTTTTACCACCAAAAAACGAGGTTGGGGATTAGGCTTATCGCTAACGAAACGAATTATAGAAGATTTTCACGATGGCACAATAAGCGTGTTAAAATCTCAATTAAATAAAGGTACAACTATTCAAATTGTGTTGCGCAGTGCGCGTTAATAATTATTAATTATGTCTGAAAAATTTATCACTTTAAAAGAAGTGGCATTAAATAATAACTGCCCAGAATGTTTTAGCAAAGTAGGATTGCGCTTAACCTTTAAGCAAAAGTTTATTGAAACCAGCTTCTATAAATCTATAACAAATACAATTAACCATAATATTGTCTGCGAAACTTGTAACACCACTATTTATCCCGTGCAGTGGACAGATGATATTGAACGCGTTTTCGAATACCATCAAAAGGCGTTTACACCAAAAAAAACATCTACTTACCTAAAGAAACTATCTTGGATTGTTATTTTATTTACAGCAATTATTCTAGTAGCAGTCGTATTTTTTATACTCCTACAATCTTCAAATTAAAGAATACCGTGATAATGTGATACTTTTTACAGCTGAGCCTTTATAGCAGCGGCTGTATTTTCAAACTCTTCCACCGTCATTTTTACTTTATTAATAAACTGCGCATCGTCCATACTGTGCAACGGGATTAAATGTACATGGGTATGTGGGACTTCTAATCCAATTACGGCCATACCTACACGCTTACATGGCACCACTTTCTCTATAGCCAAGGCAACTTGCCTAGAGAATTGCATTAAACCGTTATATGTAGCTTCGTCTAAATCGAAAATTTTATCGACTTCCTTTTTCGGAATACACAGTGTATGTCCTTTGCTATTAGGGTTAACATCGAGAAATGCCAAAAACTCGTCGGTTTCAGCCACCTTATAACAAGGAATTTCCCCTTTTATTATTTTAGTAAAAACAGATGCCATAAATGTTGTGGTTTTTTTAGTTATGGGATAAATATAAAAGATTCCTGAATAAAATAATCAGGAATCTTTTTTTAAAAACATAATTAATGACTAATTATCTAGTAATTTCAATAATATCAAATTTAATAATACCATTAGGAACCTGTATTTCGGCGACATCGCCTACAGATTTCCCTAGTAACCCTCTTCCTATTGGAGAATTAACAGATATTTTGCCCGCAGCCAAATCGGCTTCACCATCGGCTACCAAGGTATAATTCATTTCCATACCATTGGTTTGATTTTTTATTTTTACTTTAGATAATACTAATACCTTAGACATATCTAACTGCGATTCATCTATTACACGGGCACCAGCTAGGGCTTCCTCTAGTTTGGAAATTCGCATTTCTAACATGCCTTGTGCTTCTTTGGCTGCATCGTATTCTGCGTTTTCACTTAAATCGCCTTTATCTCTCGCTTCGGCAATAGCTTTCGATGCTTTTGCGCGCTCTACATCTCTCAATTGATTTAGCTCGTCTCTTAATTTTTTTAAACCTTCCGGTGTATAGTACGATACTTTACTCATAACTTCATTTTTTATTTAATAAAAAAGGTGCTAAAATTTAATATTTATAAATCCCTGACTACTAGTCGATATTTTACAAATACACAAATTCAGCCCATAAAAAAAATCCCGCATAAACGAGATTCTTTCACAAATATACAAAATATTTAACTTAATTTCCTTTTTCTTAGTAAATTACAGCTTTTATTTAACATGTTATGAAACCCTATCTATACCTCTTTATTTCTCTCGCTTTTATGGCTTGTAGTAAAAATTCTGTCGACGAGAATTGTAATTTTATTCCAAATATAGGTGTTAATGAAAGTTTTAATTTGGTTTTTGAGCCTTTTAGTAGGCTTAGTATTGGGACTTCCATATATGTGCCAAATTATGGCTATCGAGGTATTTTTATAACCAATACCGGTTCGGGGTATGTTGCTTTTGAAGCCACCGACCCAAACCACATTCCTAGTCCCTGCTCTAAATTAACATTATCTGGGAATAATGCTATTTGTGGTTGTGAAGATGCCAATACCTATAATTTGTTTACTGGCTTGCCTGTAAACAACTCCGAACTGAGATGCCGTTTAAAAGAGTATCGTGCTGAAAAAACTGGAAATACACTTCGGGTTTACAACTAAAACCCTCTCCTATCCCCTCTCAAAGAGGGGCTAAGAAAAAGTAAAAATTCTATTCTTTTTTTAAAATTTTAAAGTTGCTCCCACTAAAAAATTAGTGGTGGCTTGTGGGTAATATCCTGCACCTTCAATAGTTGTGGTAACTCCTGGAGAACTCCAAGTATCATCGAAAGTATAATAATATCCGTTTGATACATATTTTTTATTAAACATATTATTTACCAAACCAGACAAAACGATAGTTTTAAAAACAGATTTTGGATTAATTTGATACGTTATACTAAAATCATTTACAAAATAATCTTTTAATTTTGAAACTTCAGAATCGGTATTCCCCATATACTGCTCCCCTACATATTTACTTAAAAGTGACATTTGTATGTTGGAATTCGGACTGAAAACCAAGGCATTTGCGGCTACGAATTCTGGTGAAAATGAGAGGTTTGTTTTTCCTAAATTTTCTAATACACCGTCTCTTTTAAAAAATGTTTCTTTATTTTTATTAGAACTTAGAGTAAAGTTTGGTTGCATTGTAAACTGCTCAGAAAGCCTTATGGCCGCTTCAACTTCTAGACCTAACCTGTAACTCTCGCCGCTATTTGTTCGTATTGGTGTACCCGTATTATCTATGGCACCTGTTAATACCAATTGCTCATCGTATAACATATAATAGGCATTGGTGCTTATTCTGAAAGCGTTATTGTTATACCTCCAACCCAGTTCGAAATCGTTTAATTGTTCTGGTTTTATGCTTGGGTTACTTTCAAAATCACTTCGACTGGGTTCACGGTTTGCTCTGGCGTAAGAAAAGTAAAAACTGTTATTCGAGTTTAATTTATAGGTAATTCCAGCTTTAGGATTAAAAAAATCGTAGTGTTCATTTACCAATAAATTTACCCGATCTGATGTTAATCCTGTGGTTTTATAATCTACAAAACGCATTTGTAAATCGCCATACAAACTCACTTTATCATGAAGTCGGTAGGTGGCTTTCGCAAACAAACTAAAGTCTTTTTTCTTACCTTGCCCGCGATAATAGTTTTCGCGAATATTAGAATCACTCGCGTATTGTGCCCATATTATTTCGCCAATATGGTCGCCAATATAGCTGCTGTAGGATAAACCAAAATTCATATCCAACATATTTTTTTTATAGTTTGCACTTGCGTTTACAACGTAAAAATGATTATCCAACCAACGGCGACGAATTAAATCGGTTTCATTAATAGTTTCGCCACCAATGGTAATTTCGGCTAATCCATAATCTTCAAAAGATTCATCTTCCTTGTATTGCTCAAAATAGCCCAGTCCTTTTGTGTAATTTAAACCTAAATTTGTGGACCAATAGTTATTGTAGCGCTCGTTCCAATGCAATTGATAATGGTCTTGGTTATAATTGTCTACTTCGTTATCGTAAAACTGTATTACCCCATTTTCGTCGGTGTACTGGCCCGCAGTATTGTACGTTCTATTATTTTCCAACAGATCTGGGTCTTCTAAACCATTCCAGGATTGATAGGTTATTTCTTTCCCACCAAATACAATGGCTTTTATTAGAGTATTATGGTCGACGTAAGCTCCCTGAAGAAAGTACGATTTTAAATCTGATGTCGCGCGATCTATATAGCCATCAGAATTAATTTGAGATAAACGTCCAGCAATCTCAAAGTGATTATTGAGTTTCCCAGTACTAAATTTTACTGTGTGCTTTCTGGTATTATAACTACCAAAAGAATTCGAAATTTCGCCATTTGCGTCTTCTGAAACTGCATCGGTAAGAATATTAATACTGGCACCGAAAGCGCCCGAACCATTGGTTGATGTCCCAACACCACGTTGCAATTGTAAACTTTCTACCGACGATGCAAAATCACCTAAATTAACCCAAAATGTGCCTAAAGATTCGGCATCGTTATACGGAATACCATTAAGGGTAATATTGGTAGATTGTGCATTAATACCTCGAATACGAATACCGGTGTAACCAACACCAGCACCAGCATCGGTGGTAGTAACTACCGAAGGTAAGAAATTTAGCAAAACTGGAATATCTTGTCCTAAATTGCGTTTCTCTAAGTCTTCTTTTGAAACATTTGTGTGTGTAATTGGCGATGTGGCTTGTACGCGAACCGCTCGTACTAAAACTTCGTCTAGCGTTTGTGTTTTGGTAGAATCCTGTTGGGTTTCGTTTTGTTGTGCATTAAGGCCTAAACAGAGTAGGACAGCAAACAAGAGTAACACTTTTTTTTGATAAAATTCCTGCCTTAGCAGAGATGACAAATTGTTGAATAGGTTTTTCATTACGATTATATTAATAATCGAATAAAAAGAGGTCATTATTCTTTAATTGTTAATAAATGATTTTTTGCCATTACTAGGTATTTTTATGAAGTGGAATCGTTTTCTATCAAACAGATTACAACAATAATAAAAGGTTACTTCGCAATGACGGTATAATTTTAAATTCCTAAACAGCATTACCTGTTCTAGGTTCAATGGGTCTGATCTCAGCCGATATAGGCACCCCTTTTTTGAGAACGCTACAAATATAAAATGAATTATTGATTTATTATAACTTCTAAATACAATTTTTAAAAAAACGAAATTTCCCAGAAGATATTCTGGCTTTTAATCGAGATCTGGCTTTCTTCTACGCGACTTTTTTTCTGAAAGATTTCGTTTGTATTTTAGGCGTTTTCGAATAACAGATTTTGGAATTTTGGTAGGTATTCTTTTTTTGGGGACTGCTAAACTTTTAGAAATTACATCGAAAAATCGTTTAATCACCAGGTCTTTGTTTTTATGCTGGCTCCTACTTTCATCACATTGTAATATTAAAACACCGTCTTTTGTTAATCTGTGTTGTAGTTTTTGCTGCAAGCGCTCTTTTTGACGATCACTAAGCGCAATCGACTTTAGGACATTAAAAGTGAGTTCAATTTTAGAAGATACTTTATTTACATGTTGTCCACCAGCACCAGAACTCCTAATGGCTTTAAACTTTACTTCTTGTAACAAGGCTTCTTTGTCTATCATTATAAACCTTGGTGTTGTGGTTTTAATAAATCGTTAACGGTTTTAACAGGGTTAAAAGTTTCTAAAGGAATCTCAACAAAAATAGAGTTCCAGTGAGCCATACTTCCATTCCATAAACCTGGTAACTCTAATGCCTTTATAGGGTCTCCATTTTGTGTTTTCATAGTAACAAAAGCAGCCTCAGGATCCACATATTCCAAAAGATTAAACGCTTCGCCTTTATAATTTTTTGTGCCGCAAACCAAATCTGTAGGATTAAAATGGGTTGCGTTATTGGCGATTTCAAACTGTGCTTTATTATTTATATCAATTTGAGCAAACTCTACAATTTGTAAAGATATTTCCTCATATTTATCTTTAACCCAAAATGGACCACCACCAGGCTCGCCCTCGTTTTTAACCATACCACAAACACGAATGGGGCGGTTTAGCTTTTCTTTTAAATAGGCTTTCTTTTTAGATGAACTTAAATCATCAAACTCATCAGTAATCGAAACATTTAAATTTTCAGAAAGAAATAAAGCCATAGCCAGCATATCTGCTTCGGTAACCGTTTCATTATCTAAGTCATGTAAAAAAGAAAACACCTGCTCCTGAGCTTTTATCAGCACTCCTGCAATAAGTTTTTTGTATTTAGCTTGTTTTTTACTGTTGTCAAAAACTACAATATTATCGATGTTTTTTATAAATATTAGATCGCTATTTAGAGCGTTTAAATTTTCTAATAAAGCGCCATGTCCTGAGGGTCTAAATAAAATAGAACCATCTTTATTTCTATAAATTTCATGACTCTCGGTTAATGCTACGGTTTCTGTCTCTTGTTTTTGATAAGAAAAAGACACCTTAAAAGTTGTGTTTGTTTCGCGTTCTAAATTTGTTACAATTTTAGCCAATTCATCATCAAAATAAGACTGATGTTTTTCTGAAATTGTAAAATGTAAATTTGCCTTTTTATTGGAAGCCCCATATAATGTAGACTCCAATAAATGCTCATGAAAAGCCGAAACGACACCATCTTTATATTTATGAAATGGCAACAAGCCTTTTGGTAGAAAACTATAATTTAAAGCGTTTTCGTCGAGCATAGTTTTTATAAACTCTAAGTAAGTCTGCTCTTTAGATAAACGCTCGACATTGGGGTGTCTCGTTTTTAGTTTTGATAAAACTTGGTGATAAAACGGGAATTGCTCTAAGTTATCAACAAAAGTAAGTATTTGGGTATCGTTGAGTCGCTTAGCGTAAGCTTCAACGGTTTCTTTCTCGGGGTTAAATTGCTGTAAAAACTCAAACAGAAATTTAAACATACGAGTTGCGGCTCCAGATGCGGGTACAAACTTGACCATATCTAAACTGTTTTGTTTGCTCTCGTACAAACCAATTAAATCTTCAGCCTCTGCTTCTGTATATTTATCTATACCGTTTTCTATACTTGCCGCAGCGACAAGATTGGAATAAGACATACCGTTTTTAATGCGCTCTACTTGCTTTTCAACTTGTTTAACCGAGATGCCTTTACTATTTATATGTACAACATCTGTATCTAATAACAATAAATTCTTAATTGACAAGAGCTCATCAATATGCTTTACCGCAGTTTCTAAACGTGTTTTTTTATCACCTTTTAATACAACATAAGGTCTGTTATATTTAATTAATGCCTCCTCAAAAGCGTTAAACATAGCCTCTCTATCTTCTGGCCGATCTCTTAAATCGTCTGCCTCCCATGGAATATCTATATAGGTTAAAAAATACAAGTCGTAAGTGTTTTGTAAAGCATATTTTTCTAGCAACGGATGGCAAGTACCCGAGTAATATGTTTCAGAATACACCTTTGTTTCCAACAAATCGGTATCGCAAATTAACACAGTATTGGTTTTTGTAGCGAGTTCATTTTCTAATGTCATTTGCCCTTCGGCAATAGGTAATAGATCTTTTACCTCACAAGTTTTACGCTCGTTGTTCCATTTGTTTTGTAAGTATTCACGAGCATATTCCGGTACCCAAACCGAGTTGTAATACCGTGCCAACTTTCTAGACAAAGTTGTTTTTCCAGTAGATTCTGGTCCAAACAAAACTACTTTTAAGCAGTTTGCAGGTTGTTGTTTATATTTTTCTTCCATGCTAAATAACCCATTATGGCAATAACTGTAAATCCTAAATATTGAAAACTCGTAAATGTAAAGCCTTTGTAAAAATACAATAGTATTGAGATAAGATCACCTATAATCCAAAAAATCCAGTTTTCAAGTTTTTTGCGTGCCATTAACCACATACCCACAAAAAAAATAGCTGTGGTCACGGTATCGATATAAGCCACAAAACCTGTCCATTTATCAAAATACAAATAAACGAAGTAAACGAATAGCAAAGTTGCCATAAATATTACTGTACTTATCTTTTTCTCTGCACTTGACATACGTGTAATTTGGGTCACTTGTTTTTCGTCTACCTTTCTAGTCCAAATATACCAACCATAGATACTCATTATAAAATAATACCCATTTATCATCATATCGCCTAACAACTCCCATTTAAACAAGAGATACACAAAAATGCTCGTGCTAATCATGCCTGTTGGAAATACCAGAACGTTATTTTGTTTAGAAAACCAAACAGAAAGAAATCCAAAAATTACCGCAACAATTTCTAGAGCGATATCGGTGGTTTTATAGTCTGAATACTGCTCAAATAAAAACTCAAAAATGGGGTTCATAGTTTTGTCTATCTGTTTTCACTATTTTCATGTAGAGCACACCGTTTTCAATCAACTGAAAAGCCTCTTTTATTTCATTTTGTAGCAGGTGCATCACCTCGTTGTATTCTCCGTACACCTGTGTGCTTAAGGGATTTTCTATAACCGTAAGGTTTGAAGCTCTTAATTTTTTAATAAAATGAATAATGGCAGGTTCGAAATCGTTTTGTAAAGGCGATAATGTTAATTCTACTGATATTTTCATAAGGTTGCTTTAATTTTTCTGGTGTAGAAAACACATATATTCGAATTTAATTTTCTAGGGCATAGGCACAGGTAAAGCCTTCGAACTCTAAAAAATGTGTATCGTATTTATGTTTTCTGTGGTTGTAATCAATCCAAGCTACAGTTTCGTTATCTTTTAAACAAAACGGAATAACCAAACAGTGTTTTCTAAAACTTAATCCTGGTGTTGCAAAAAGCTTGTATAAAGATTCCTTGATACACCAAATAGCCGTTAGTTTCTTGGTATAATCGGAATTTTTTTCATCTAGATAATCAAACTCATAATCTATAAACTTGTGCGCGATAATATTAATTTTAGACCGTTGCTTTTCGATATCTATTCCAATAATAGCGTCGCTCACAATAATTGCAGAAAAATTAAAAGAATGTGTTATAGATATGTGCTTTCCATCTTTTAAATAGGGTTTGCCGTTTTCGTTATAAATTAAATCCTTATCTGTATAGCCAAAGGCTTCAAGCAATTTACGCACACTTAAAAAGCCGCGCTGATGCAATTCACTCTTCATGCCTAAAACCCGTTCTAAACTGGAAGGTTTTAGATAGACAGACTCATACAAATCGGTATAAGATTCTGTAATCTTCCATATTTTAACAGTAGTTTGTGAATTTGGTTCTATGGTTTTATAAAGTGGCATTTATAAGTTTAAAAGTTATTAGTTATCTTTGCAGCCTCTAAGGTAATAAGCAATTTTTAAGCGAATTTAACTATTTTATATTCTAATCCAAAAGTTGTTTCCTTTAATACAATATTCTAAAAAAAAGAAAAACACATGAGCACAAAAACAATTCCATACGTAGCCCATAAAGTAAAAGACATGTCGCTTGCAGCGTGGGGACGAAAAGAAATAAAATTAGCAGAAGCCGAAATGCCAGGTTTAATGAGCCTTCGTGAAGAATATGGAAGCACTCAACCCCTAAAAGGAGCTCGAATTGCTGGTTGTTTACACATGACCATTCAAACGGCAGTTTTAATTGAAACCTTACAAGCTTTAGGGGCCGAAGTGACTTGGAGTTCTTGTAATATTTTTTCGACTCAAGATCAAGCGGCAGCTGCGATTGCTGCAACTGGAACCTCGGTTTATGCCTGGAAAGATATGACTGAAGAGGAATTTGATTGGTGTATCGAGCAGACCTTATTTTTTGGAGAAGACCGAAAGCCTTTAAACATGATTCTTGATGATGGTGGCGATTTAACCAATATGGTTTTAGATAAATATCCAGAATTAGCTGCAGGTATAAAAGGCTTATCTGAAGAGACGACCACGGGTGTTCATAGATTATACGAGCGTGTAAAAAATGGTACTTTACCAATGCCTGCTATTAACGTAAACGACTCGGTTACAAAATCTAAATTCGATAATAAATACGGTTGTAAAGAAAGTGCTGTTGATGCGGTACGTAGAGCAACTGATATTATGTTAGCCGGAAAACGCGTAACAGTTTGTGGCTACGGCGATGTTGGGAAAGGAACTGCAGCTTCTTTTAAAGGTGCTGGAAGTATTGTAACAGTAACAGAAATAGATCCTATTTGTGCCTTACAAGCAGCGATGGATGGCTTTGAAGTAAAGAGACTAGAAACGGTTGTAGCCAATTCAGACATTGTAATTACTACGACGGGGAATAAAGATATCGTTCGTGCCGAACATTTCGAAGCGATGAAAGACAAGACCATTGTGTGTAATATTGGCCATTTTGATAACGAAATTCAAATGAGCTGGTTAAATGAAAACCATGGTCACACTAAAGATACCATTAAACCTCAAGTAGATAAATACAATATTAACGGAAAGGATATTATTATCCTTGCCGAAGGTCGTTTAGTTAATTTAGGTTGTGCAACTGGACATCCAAGTTTTGTAATGAGTAACTCGTTTACTAATCAAACTCTGGCACAAATTGAACTGTGGAACAATGCAGAAGCCTACCAAAACGATGTGTATATGTTACCTAAACATTTAGATGAAAAGGTAGCTAAATTACACCTTGAAAAAATTGGTGTAGAGCTAACAGAATTAAAGCCAGACCAAGCGGAATACATAGGCGTTACAGTTAATGGCCCATACAAACCAGAGCACTACCGTTACTAAACAAAGCTGGTTATTTTGAAAAGCCTTTTAGTAATAAAGCAATCTAATATTTTAGATTAAATTTTAAATAAAATCCCAAGCAGCCCTGTTTGGGATTTTTTTTCGGCTCTAAGTAAAAGAAGTGCAGGCTAGAGATATAACTTCATTAAACAAGAGCTTAGCATCTGTAAACCACAAACAACACTCTATTTATCATCAAAATAAACTATTAAACCCTCATCTATCTTTAGTTTCAAAGCATTAATATCGATACCTTGATGACCATAAACCGCAATATTCTTAGAGGTGCGGTTGCGCTCAACACTTTTTCGTATTTCAACGTATTCTACCTCATTAAAGCTTTCCAAATAGTCTTTAACTTCTCGATCTAAAGATTCATCATTTAAAAAAATCTTGATAATTTGTTGGGTTGGAGCGTTTCTAATTTCTGATTTGAAAACTACCATATAAAACAATTTAGATGAAACAATAACACACAAAGTTTAATAATTATCTAATTACCTGTTATATAGGTTAATTGAGATAGCATAATTACAAAACTTTAAACCTTTTTAAATTATACATCTTTCAAAGTACAATAAATAAAACTAACAATCAAATAGTTATTTACAATAATGACGGCACAAATATCAACAAAGGCATCTTTTTTTTGTTATTTTTGAAAAAGACACACAAATTTTTTCCTAACAATAAAATATAATAAACAATTAATTATAAACTTTAAACAATGAAAAACAAACTATTATCGTTGGCAGTTTTGCTTTTAGTAAACTTTGCTAACCATGCTCAAAAAGTTGAATTTGAAACCTACCAGCTTAGTAATGGTATGGATGTTATTCTACATCAAGACAATACCGCACCTGTAGTAACAGTGTCTGTAATGTACCATGTTGGCGCAAAAGACGAACATCCAGAACGTACAGGTATGGCACATTTTTTTGAACACCTTTTATTTGAAGGTACTAAAAATATAGATCGTGGAGAATGGTTTAAAATCGTGAGCTCTAATGGCGGAAGCAATAATGCCAATACTACAGACGATAGAACCTATTATTATGAGGTATTCCCTTCTAATAGTTTAGAATTAGGGTTATGGATGGAGTCTGAGCGTTTAATGCACCCAATAATAAATCAAATTGGTGTAGACACTCAAAATGAAGTTGTAAAAGAAGAAAAACGTCTGCGTGTAGACAACCAGCCTTATGGAAAATTTCTAGAAAATGTAAAGCTTCATATGTTTAAAAAACACCCTTATAAAGGCACTACTATTGGAAAAATGGAGCACCTTGATGCCGCTACTCTAGAAGAATTTCAAGCCTTTAATAAAAAGTATTACGTACCTAACAATGCTGTTTTAGTGGTGGCTGGGGATATCGATGTGCCTTCAACAAAAAAAATGATAGAAGACTATTTTGGCCCCATCCCAAGAGGAGAAGACATTGTTAGAAACTTCCCAAAAGAAGACCCGATTACAGAAACTATACGAGCGAAAGCTTACGACTCTAATATACAAATCCCTGCGGTGGTCACAGCTTACAGAACTCCAGCCATGACAGAGCGAGATGCATACGTTTTAAACATGTTATCTAGTTATTTAAGCACAGGCAAAACATCTAAGCTTTATAAAAAAATGGTAGACGAGAAGAAAATGGCTCTACAAGTGGGGGCGTTTAATATAAGTCAAGAAGATTATGGCACTTATATCGTTTATGGTTTACCGCTTGGTGATACTACGTTAGACAATTTAATAGCAGAAATTGATGAGGAAATCGTTAAAGTACAAACCGATTTAATTTCTGAAAGAGACTACCAGAAACTTCAAAACATATTCGAAAACAATTTTGTTAATTCAAATTCAAGTATTGCCGGAATAGCGAACTCTTTAGCCCGTTACCATATGTTATACGATGATGTGAATTTAATAAACAACGAAATTGATATTTACCGATCTATAACTAGAGAAGAGATTCAAGCGGTGGCAAAAAAATACTTAAACCCTAATCAACGCTTAGTGTTGGAGTACTTACCTGAAACAGAAAAAGCAAAATAATAAAAAATATCAGCTTCATTCAAGCATCATTCGTGTTTGAATCTATAAAGTGTGACTTTTTAAAATCAATAAAACAAATGAAAACAAAAATAAACGCATTAATAACACTGTTTTTAATAGCAATTTCGGCAAACGCTCAAATTGATCGATCGGTGCAACCAAAGCCAGGTCCTGCTCCTGTAATCACATTAGAAACCCCACAGGAATTTGAACTTAAAAACGGATTAAAAGTTTTAGTCGTAGAAAACCGTAAATTACCACGAGTATCTTATTCTTTAAGAATAGACAACCCTCCTAAAAACGAAAACGAAATTACAGGAGTTTCTGGTATTTTAGGTGCTATGATGGG